>NZ_JBEQZJ010000010.1:0-87750 GCF_045223415.1 Hoskinsella mucinilytica
TGAAATGCAAAAGGTGTAAGTATGAAGAATGAGCAGAAAAAGAAATCGCAGAAGAATCGGCTACCTATCATCGCAAAACAAAGAAATACGAAATACTGCTTGATGTCCGAAATGCCATGATGTAATGATTTGGCATAATAAAGAAATGAAAGTTGAACAATGGGAATCAGGATTTGATCCTGAAGATTTACCTTTTCGATTATCAACTTTTATAATGTCTTCTAAGTCGTAATACTCACTTAGGATAACATTTTGGATTTTTTCTTTGGGTTTCTGCTAGAAGAACTTTCCTTCAAACAAAAAAAGAAGGTATTTTCATTATTGAAAATCCTTCTTCTCATCATTACCTTAACGATTTTGGTTTTGGTTCTGATTACGGTTATTGCTCTGATTTTGATTTCTTTGATTGTTGTTCAAAGAATTGTTAGAGCTGTTTTTGAAATCTTTACCAGTGTTTTCAATATCATATTCACGCTGGTGATTTCTTTTTTCAGATTCTACATCAGCACCTAATTCAATACCCATTTCGTATTGATATAAATCCTGCTGTACCTGATTTTCGTTATACTGTTTTCTTCTTTCCATTTTTATCACCTCACAAAATTAGTATGAGGTGATACCATAGAAATTATACTAAAAAATTTCGGAATCGTTTTCGCCAATCTTACTTGTAGGATATAGATTGATGCTCTCTGTTTTTTCGATACATTCATCGATCATTTTATCAAAATCAAACCTTGCTTCCATACGTTCCGCTTTATGGATTGTTGGTCTTGTGACTGGATTTTTCGGTGTAAAAATGGTACAACAATCTTCAAATGGTTGGATTGAAATATCATAAGTATCAATTTTCTTCGCTATATCGATGATTTCTAATTTATCCAAACACGCAACAGGTCGAATCACTGGCATCTGTGTCACGCAGTTGATGGTCTGCATGCTTTCCAAGGTCTGACTTGCTACCTGACCAATACTTTCTCCGTTGATCAAGGCAAGACACTTTTGCTTTTCTGCCAAACGCTGTGCAATGCGATACATCATCCTACGCATGATCGTGATGGCATAAGATTCATCACAATTCTGATAAATCGCCAATTGTAAATCTGTAAATGGCACGATATGTACACGAATATGTCCTTGATACGGCGCTAATTTTGCTGCCAATTGCAATACCTTTTCCTGTGCTGCCTTACTTGTATAAGGAGGAGAAGCATAGTGGATACATTCAATCGCAACCCCACGTTTCATCGCAAGATAACTGGCAACCGGTGAATCAATACCACCGGATAACATCACAAGCCCTTTTCCACCTACTCCAACAGGATATCCTCCCGCACCTGCGATTTTTCCTGTCATGATATAGGTTGCATCTTCATGCACCTCAATTTGAATTTTCAGCTGTGGCTCTCTCACATTTACTTTTAATTCAGTATTACGAAGAATTTCACCTGCAATTGCACGATTGATTTCATCTGAAATCATTGGGAATCGTTTGAAACTTCTTCTCGCAACAATTTTAAAGGTTTCCGCTTCACTATTTTGTGCAATCAATAGCGCTGTTTGCTTCATTTCTTCAATATCACTAGCCACTTTGACCGCAAATGAAAATGAAGAAATCCCAAATACTTTTTGTAGATGTTCACTGACTTCATGAGGATCTTCTCCATGCAACATGATATACATACGATCATGTGTTTTTTCATATGTCAACGCCTCATAATCACGCAACGCATTCTTTACATTATTCAATAATCGTTTGATAAAGTCCTTTTTATTTTTTCCTTTGGTGCTCAATTCTCCAAAGCGTACCAATATATGGTCATATTGAAGCTTATTTTGTTCTATAGTCATGAATTACCTCCTTGATTGTATTCACAAAAGCAACCAATTCTTCTTTTCGGGTCCAATGTGAAATCGAAATACGAATTGCATGAGTTGCTCTTACTTCTCCAAGCCCCATTTCCAACAATACATGAGAAATAGCCTTGCTTTTAGACGAACAAGTACTTTGCGCAGAAACAGCAAAGCCTCTTTCATTTAATGCATTTAACATAACCTCACTGCCAATGCATAACACCGATATATTCAAAATATAAGGGGATGCATTTTCACAGGAATTGATCACGATATCTTTGATACTAGATAGTTCCTTACGTAGCCAATCATTCAAGCCTTTGACATAAACATAATTTTGATCTAATTCTTCAAGTGCAAGACGAATGGTCTTAGCTAGTACGATATCAGCCGGTGCGTTGCTTGTTCCAGCACGCAATCCTTCTTCTTGTTGTCCACCACTGATCAATGGTAGCACTCTAATATTTTTTTTCTTATAAAACAAACCACTACCCTTTAGACCGTAAATCTTATGGGCTGAAAAGGTAGCCATATCCACAAATGACAAATCTACCTTGATCTTACCAAGTGCCTGCACTCCATCCATATGAAAAGCTGCCAATGAATGTTGATGAACATGATCCGCACATTCTTTCACAGGATTGATTGCACCGGTTTCATTGTTCACCATCATCATGGAAACTAAAATCGTATCCTTACGAAGTGCTTGTTTTAAATCTTGAAACTCTACAACTCCATCTTCATTCACCGGAAGATAGGTCACTTCAAAGCCAAAATGCTCTTCCAACTGTTTCATAGCATTGGCAATGGAGCTATGTTCGACACAAGTCGTAATCAGATGTTTGCCTCTATTTTGATTTGCCCAAGCAAATGCCTTGGTTGCGTAATTATTAGATTCACTGGCACAAGAAGTGAAAAAGATTTCATCACTACGAACATGGAAAAGCTGTGCAATATTTGCACGGCTCTTTTCCATTAATTTCGCACTTTCTCTACCAATATCATGCAAAGAATCACTATTACCATAATAGTCAGATAATAACATCGTATAAGTATCCAGCACCTCTTTACGAATCGGTGTAGTGGAAGCATAATCTAAGTAAATCATTTTTATGCCTCCTGTCTTAACAGGCTGGAATCATCCTTATTGATCAATTTTTCATAAGCACCTGGATGCATTTTCTCAATACATTGAATACCGATCTTCAAAGCTTTCGTATATTGTCCGTTACGGAAACAAAGTTCGGCACGAGTTAATTCGGAATCGATTTCCGGATATGTGCTACGATAACGATTTCCAAACACGATCGTATTCTCGACCATGATCGCCATACCAACCAAATTGTTTACGCTGTTATATAATGTATAAATATAATCTATTGCGACTTTCAATTCTTTATTTAATTCCTTTACATCAAGAGGTGAATTGTCAAGAATCACCTTGATATCTTTGATCATACGTTCTGCCTTATGCAAATCTTCCTCATATTTTTGAGATACACTAGGCAAACGATGTTTTCTCATTTTTACTTGAATCTCATTCACGATCAACTGAAGTTTGATCAATTGTTTTTTTGCTCGTTCTTCATCGCTACATGCATTGTTCAGTTTTGTTTTCATATCACTGACTTCAATAGCGAAGTTCGCAGCACTTTGTTCTAATTCCTTATAACTGATCAGCAACGTCGTATATGGGATTGCATGTTCATTGACCACTTTATCCATACTACGTTTCATATCATTCAAAGAAGCCAGCTTACTACCTGTTTCTTTCAATTTGATCGTCCAGTTTTCAAAACCGAAGCGTTCATATACTTTATTATATAAATGCTCAATGTCTTCTACATCTTGATTGATGGTACGAATAGAATCAAATAAGATTTCTATATTTCCGTTAACTTCATCAAATGCCTTTTCCTCTTTAGAAATCTGTTCCTGTAATTGAACGATTCTTTTTTCACATTCATTTAAGTCATCTTGAACACCTTTTGGATCTCCATTACGTAGCTTATTCAAATCATTTTTCAGCATATCGCTCACTGCTTCCAAATTGCGTTTCACTTCTAAATGTTCTAAATAAACACCCTTATTTCTTGCTTGAGCATAGTTATAACCAACCTCATCAATTGCTCTAGGTAACACACCCTTTGCTCGCTCATACATAGATGGTAATACACTAGTCAACTCTTCCAAATACGCAATGGCGTCACCAATTTCTTTTTGCTGATCTGCGGCTTTATTAAATTCAGAAGCAAACATCCATTCTTCGAAAGAAGAGAACATTTTTTCAATTCGTACAATTTCACGTTCCAAATATTCATTGCTTTGGTTATAAGAAGTTTTATTGTCCCCAATCGTCTTTTTCAAAGCACGGAACTTTTCTTTTAAACGATTGATATGTACACGTTGTTCATTTTCTTGTTCTAAGATACCATCTAAAGTATCATTGATCTTATTGACGTTTTCTTCGCAGATTTTCAAATCATCCTCAAGATCACCCATCTTAGCTCTCGCTTTTTTACTCTTATGCACATAAATCAAATCATCGATTTCCGCAAGCTGTACACTACAATCCTTTAACTTTTCCTGTACTGTATCAAAAGAACTTTTACAACTATCCACCGCTTCCGCAATCGCATCATTGACTCTGGAAAGCGCCACCGCCTTATTCAATTTAAACGCAAGTGGCACACCTTTTAATGTGTTATACTGTAGCTCCATTTCCTCTAGCATCTTTTTCGCTTTCTTTTTTCTTAGCGACATAATGATGATCGTCAAAACGATGATTGCGATTAATCCAATAATAATATAAATCAGTATATCGATCGATATAATATTTTTAATGTTGTTGATGAATTTTTCCATGTCGACACCTCTTCATTTCTCATTGCTTATATTGTATCATATTTTTTTCTATTATAAAACGTAATTTCTAAGGTTTTAAAAGATTTTATCCAATCAAAAGCAAACATTTATTTGACAACGATTCATAAGTTTGTTATAGTATAATGGCGTAAAATTGATAGCAGCATGCAAAGTCTTACAAGAAAGCGTTTCTGACGTGAAATACGGGATATTGAGTAACCTGGCTGCCAGGTGAAGGTATCGTGAGCAGAAACACTATGTAATGATGATTTGTACTGTTATTGTTTTATAGCTATAAAACAATAAGGAGGACATTACTATGTCAAGAATTACTGGACCGGTTTGGAAAACATCCCGCCGTCTTGGTTTCTCAATTTTGGAAACTGGAGAAGAATTACAAAAACGTGCTTATGCACCTGGTCAACATGGACCTACAAAACGTGTAAAGCTTACCAACTATGGTATGCAGTTACGTGAAAAACAAAAAATTCGTTATATGTATGGATTGAATGAACGTCAGTTCTATAACACTTTCCAGAAAGCTAGTAAGATGAAAGGTGTTAAGGGTGATAACTTCTTAGCATTACTTGAATCAAGACTAGACAATATCGTTTATCGTTTAGGATTTGCTAGAACTCGCCGTGCTGCTCGTCAGTTGGTAAACCATGGACACATCTTGGTAAACGGAAAGAAAGTTGACATCCCTAGCTTCGTTTGTAAACCAGGTATGACAATTGAAGTAAAAGAAAAATCTAAAAACATGAAAGCTATCGTGGAAGCTTTAGAAGCATCATTAAATACAGTTGCATTTGTTGATGTTGATAAAGATGCTAAGAAAGGTACTTACCTTCGTCTTCCAGAACGTTCTGAATTGAATGCTGAATTCAATGAACTTCTAGTAGTAGAATTCTACAACAGATAGTCTTAAGAAAAACAGTTCGCAAGAGCTGTTTTTTTTGATAAAAAAATGCAAAAGAGACATTGCTCTTTTGCATTAATGAACATAATCGACAAATTCAGCTATGATATCATACGCTGATCGGATCACACCATCTCTTCCTTCATAATCATGAGACTGAATCCGTCCTTTGATGGCAACGGAATCTCCTGGTTTACAAATGCTCGCCGTTGTTTCCGCAATTCCTTTCCATAGCGTTACCGCAATCTTATCAAATTCATAAGTGCCATCACTGTTTGGAAAATTTCTTCTTACCTCTAACGTCATCGTTGTGTATTTGTTCCCTGCACTAGATTCCTTTAACTGAGGAAGTTCCTTTACTTTTCCTACAAATGCTACTACGTTCATATCAACATCATCCTTTCTTTTATTGATATCTATAATAAGATATATTATCTAAATATGCAAAAGCCCGTATTTGCAAAATCTTCAACGAAATCATCATAATTACTCGTGGTATAACGAAATAATTAAAATGATTTTTAATAAAGATACAAATACGGACTTTTTTATTTTTTTTCTGTTGGTAACAATTCCACAACACATGCTTGTTTTGGATCAAGCATTTCCATAGCAGATGTAACATCATCCAATGTAATATCATATAATACATCCATGGATTCAAAGAAATCACTTTGATCAAAATAGTTTCTGACCATGGTGATCGCAATATCGTCAAAACTATTTAAACTGCGAAGAGATTGTCCAAAATAACGTTTTTTCAACTGATCCAACGCTTCCTGTGATATCCCTTTTTCCCGCATTTGTGAAACTACTTGTTTCACTAAAGATAGAAAGGCTTCTTTTTGCGTCGTTTCTCCATAGAACATCATCATTCCGTAATCCTTCCCCAAATCGACTTCGCTTCCCACAAAATCATTGATGATTCCTTGGTCTAACCATGTTTGATAATCCGGATTCAAGCTAGAAAAATAAGCATCTAAGATCATACGAAAGCTCCATTCAACCTTAATGCGCTCATACACATCTTTGATTCCTGACATTTTATATGCAATGGAAAGCTTTGGCATACTGATGTCCATATGAAATTCATATTCTTTACGATCCGGTTCGATTCCTTCTTCAAAGCTTTGTCGTTTTACCTCTTTGATGGAATCAAAAGTTTTTTTACTTTGATTCTTTTTAATTTCTTCTAACAGAAGTTTTGGGTCTTTTGAAGTAACGCCTACAAGGATCATTCTACTTGGATGATAATTCAAATGATAACAATCTTGTAATTGTTGTAATGTGATAGAAGTTACACTTTCACTATCCCCACCGATATCATAACGTAATGGATGTTGTTGATACAAAGAGCTGAATGTTTCCATCAAAAGTCTTTGATCGCTCATTTGTTTATACATATTCAATTCTTGAATGATGATTCCCTTTTCTTTTTCAACACTTTCCTCCGTTATGGAAAGACTTTGTACAAAATCCAACAAAAGATGAAGAGGCTTGATAACATCTCCACTTGTAGAAAAATAATAGGCTGTTTCCGTATAGGAAGTAAAAGCATTGACGTTCGCTCCCATTTGAGAAAACATATCCATGACGTCGCCTTCTTCCATTTCAAACATTTTATGTTCTAAGAAATGGGCGATACCTGCAGGAAACGCATAGACATTTCCATCTTGATCCACCTGTTTCATATCCAATGCCCCAAGAGGAGTTGCCATCATAAACAAACTTCTTTCATAATCAGGCTTTTTCCATAATACAACATGAAGACCATTGTCAAGCGTTTCTTCTATATAGCTTTCCTGATAACGCTCGTTGTCGATTTTTCTCATGCGTTTTCTTCCTCCTTTGTGACGATCAATGTCTGCTTCAATTCACATTTCGCAACTGCTCGCATCACATCTTCTTTCGTGACTTGTTCTACTAATTGAATGATATCTTCATTTTTTCGTGTTTGATGCAATAAAGTATTTTGATATTCAAGCGCAATCAAAGAATTCATAGAATCTTTACTGGCTTTCAAAGAATTGATGATCATTGTCTTGCTGACCTTCAATAAAGCATCATCAAACTCGCCCTTCACTAAACGTTCAAATTGAAGTAAGATCAATTCTTTTGTTTGTTCGATATGTTCCTTTTCAATTCCTGTGGTAACGCCTAAAGCCCCATCATAACTAATCAAATTACTAAATATAGAGTAACATAGACTATGTTTCTCTCGTACCTCTTGAAATAATAAACTAGTAGAGTATTGTCCAAACATTGCATTGGCTACACGCATGGGATAATAATCTTGATCTACCACACTGGTATTGGTGAACCATGTCATCATGATATAGCTTTGTGTAATATCTTTGTATTCTTCCTTAACCGCATCATGCAAATCATTTTGTGCGATATAATAACTAGGATATGCTACTTCACGTGTTTGAAAATTCAATTCTGTTTCAATTTGACGCAACATTTCATCTTGACAGTCTCCACAAACGATTACATCTACCATATCCTTAGACATCATTTGTTCATAAGCTTGTTTGATATCCTCAAGACAAAGTTGTTCCACATCTTGCTTTTCTCCAAGTGCAGAAATACCCAAATAAGTTTGATCCCCTGCCAACTTTAAACATTGACTGATGACATATTGACTAGGATCATCCATCATACGTTCGATCTTAGACATCAAAATATGTTTAGATTCTTGAAAAGCTTCTTCACTTAATAATGGCGCAAATAAGATTTCTTTTAAAAAGCTCAGCCAATCCTCAAAAATCTTTTTCCCATCTGTCACATAGCGAGGATGTACGATTTTACTTCGTATCTCTATGATTTGACTGGCTCCATACCCTGCTGTCTGTGCATTCAATGTTGCCCCATACAAGGCATCCTGTTGATCACTCATTTTCTTTTTTGTATCATATCGTTCACTTCGATCACACAGCATCAATGCCAATAAGCTTCTGGCACAGGCAGTAGATTTTTCTAATTTATTTTGAAACCTGATACTGATTCCAATATCTTTGAACTTTTCAGTTTTGATCTGATGAATTCTGACTCCTTTTGTTTTATTCATTAGCGTATTACCTCCAACGTTAGTATAAACACGTGTATCTATTTTAACACAAAACAGTATATAAAAGAACCAGGATATCCTGGTTCTAACGTTTTCCTTTGTCGAAAGGCTCCCCTTCTGCTGCCGGAGCAGCACTACTTTTAGATACAAAGACCAAAACGATCAGTGTTGCAATATAAGGGATCATTTTATAGACATTGCCCGGTATTCCCAATTCATATAAAAATGGAATAACAGAGTAAGTAGAAGCAAGTGTTTTCATAAAGCCGAAGAATAGAGCCGCAAACATGATACGAAGTGGCTTCCATTGTCCGAAGATCAAAACCGCAAGCGCTAAGAAACCATATCCAGCAACGGTTGCATTGAAGTTCGTTGATGTTGGTATTACAAAGATCAAACCACCAACACCTGCTAAGAAACCTGAAATCGCCACACCTGCATAACGCATTTTATATACGGAAATACCTGCTGCATCTGCCGCCTGAGGTAATTCACCGCAAGAGCGAAGACGTAAACCAAATTTTGTTTTATAGAGTATGATTGCGCTTAGGGCCAATATAGCAAAACCAATATAGGTCGTAATATAGGTGTTTTGAAAGATCAATTCCCCAAGTACTGGGATATCACCCAATACCGGCACCTTGGAAATACGGAATACATTCACAAATTCAATTTGCTGTGTTCCTTGAAGCATTCTTGCGAAGAAAATGCAAAATGCCGGTGCAAACATATTCAAGGCAGTTCCTGAAATCGTTTGATCTGCTTTCATATGAATGGATGCAAATGCATGTAACATTGAAAACAGCATACCAACAAGACCACTGATCAAAAATGCAAGAATCAACAACAGCTGTGGTGAAATACTTGTATTAAACGCATGAATAAAGAAGATTCCCGCAAAAGCACCCATGATCATAATACCCTCTAGCGCAATATTGATCACACCACTACGTTCAGAGAATAAACCACCCAAAGCAACGATCATAAGTGGTACCGTAAAAAACATAGTCTGTTGAAATAGAAAGTATAGATTCATGACTGTTTCCCTCCTTCCTCAGATTTCGCTTTCCTTAGCCGATGTTGATTGATCAAAAGCTTCACCATCATAGAGAACGCAGCGAAATAAATAATACAAGAAATGATGATATCAACGATTTGTGGCGCAAAGCCATGAAGCTGCATCACAAAACCTCCATAATTCATATAAGAAACAAAGATGCCCGCAAACAAGATACCGATTGGATTATTCATCCCAAGTAATGCAACGGCAATCCCATTAAAGCCTTCTGGAGCAAGTTCATCTACAACGGTGATATATTTACCGGTTCCTCCAAGATACAATAATGCACCTCCCAATCCCGCTAACATACCTGCAATCACAATACTCAATACGATATTTCTTTTTTCATTGATACCCGCATATTTTGCTGCATCTTTATTGATCCCACAAGCCTTTAGCTCGAAACCAAAGGTCGTTTTATTTAGAATGACATAAACCAATATCACACATAAGATTGCTATTAAAATACCTCCGTTGGCTGTAGAACCAGAGAACACTTGATCCATTCCCATCTTAGGTATCATAGCACTAGAAGCCACAGGTAATGATTGAGCTCGCATGGTATCATAAATATGAGTAGCCACAAGATAATTGACACCATACATACCAATATAATTCATCATAATAGAACTAATGACTTCGTTTACATTGAAATACGCTTTGAAGATACCCGGAATCAAGGCCCAAATACCTCCCATCACCATACCGCCAAGCATTGCCACAAGCCAATGAATTGAGGATGGAAGAAATGTCCATTTGATACCGATCCATATTGCGACAAAGGCACCTGTAATAAATTGCCCTGGTGTTCCAATATTAAATAATCCGGTCTTAAATGCAAACCCAACAGAAAGCCCTGTCATGATAATAGGAACTGCACTAAACAATACACGTCCAAAGCTAGATAGACCATCATCAAATCCACCGGTCAACATGGCAATAAAACCACCTACCGCATTAGAAGGATTTGAGGCTATGATAATGATCAATCCGAATAACAATCCAAACGCTATCGCAAGAAAGGCTGATATAAAATCTGAAAAGCCTTCACTTTTTTGAAACAGTTTTAGCTTATTCATGGTTACCCTCCCTCTTTGATCCTGACATATATAATCCAAGTTCTTGAATGGTTGTCTTCTTAGGATCTAATTCTCCTACAAATTCACCTTCATAAATGACATAGATACGATCGCTCAAATTCATAACTTCGTCTAATTCCAAAGAAACTAATAAGACAGCACGTCCACTATCACGTTCCTCCACGATTTTTTTATGTATGTATTCGATTGCGCCAACATCCAAACCTCTAGTTGGTTGTACTGCAATCAAACATTGAGGATTTTCTTCTATTTCTCTTGCGACAATGGCTTTTTGTTGATTACCGCCACTCATGCTTCTTGTATTGGTTGCTCCACCTTGTCCACAACGCACATCATACATATCTATCAATTTATTTGCATATTGTTCGATTGCTTTAAAATTGAAAAATCCATGTTTGCTATACGGTTCTTTATAATAAGATTTCAATACCATGTTATTTTGTAAGGAATAATCAAGTACAAGCCCGTGCTTATGACGATCCTCAGGAATACAACCAAGTCCTGCATCATTACGTTTACGAATAGCCGTATGTGTGATATCTTGATCATTTAACAAAATCGTACCACTTGTCGGATTCATGATACCGGTCAAAGCATACACAAGTTCGCTTTGTCCATTACCGTCGATTCCGGCAACACAGACAATTTCGCCTTCTCGTACATGCAGATTGATATCATTCAACAGATTCTTGTGTCCCTTTTTTTCCAAAGTTAAATGTTCCACACGTAGGATATCTTTTCCTGGTGTTTTATCTTTCTTATCTACTTTGAAATTGACCTTACGTCCAACCATCATCTCAGATAACTGTTCTTTAGAAGTATCTGCTACATTTACCGTACCGATATATTTTCCTTTTCTTAAGACCACACAACGATCTGCAACCTGTTTGATTTCATTTAACTTATGGGTGATAAAAATGATAGATTTTCCCTCTTTGGCAAGATCTTTCATAATTTTCATCAATTCCTCAATTTCCTGTGGTGTCAACACTGCAGTCGGTTCATCAAATATCAAAATTTCATTATCACGATAAAGCATTTTTAATATTTCCACACGTTGCTGCATACCTACCGTAATATCAGAAATCAAAGCTTCTGTATCAACATTTAAACCATAGTCTTTACTTAGCTTTTTCACTTTTTTCCTAGCGTTGCCCAAATACAATAAACCTTTTTTCTTTTCTTCTGCACCTAGGACGATATTTTCTAATACCGTGAAATTATGTACCAATTTGAAATGCTGATGTACCATTCCAATTCCCATCCTAGTAGCATCATTAGGATCATTGATTTTCACTGGTTTGCCATTCATGGAAATACTTCCCTCTTCTGCCTGATATAATCCAAACAATACACTCATTAAGGTTGATTTACCAGCACCGTTTTCACCTAACAAAGCTAATATTTCACCTTTTTTTAATTGAATCGTCACATCATCCAAAGCTTTGATACCGGGGAAAATCTTAGTGATATGGTTCATCTCAATGATGTAATTTTCCATTATCATCTCTCCTTCGTCATTCATAGAAAAAATAAATCAATAGACACTTTTATTATAGCCAATTTTTGAAAGAAAAAGAAGTAAAAAGCTATATTTTCAGTCATAAAACAATCAACAAAAAAACTATCTATTCATTAGAAAGGAGCTATAAGTCTTTTCTATCTTACAGCTCCCTCCTTTTTTTATTGTGAATAGATTATTTTGCGACAAAGTCAACTTTTACATTATCAAAGGATAAATCAGTCACATTCTTTGCTTTTTCGTTATTGAAGATCTTAATTTCTCCATTTTTGATTTTAGCTAATAATGCATCATAATCTTCTTTTGTGAATTTTTCTAATTTACTTGAATCCATAGATAAATCTACAGCATCTTCAGCAGCACCTAGAGTTAAGTTCTTACCACCGTCGAAGTTTCCATCTTTGATTGCTTTTAATTCTTTTTGAACTGCACTAGCTAAACCTTTACGAGCTGAGATAACAACAGATTCTGATTCACCAGACTGGTCAACATCAACACCGATAACTTTACCTTGAGGTTCTGCGGCTTCAGCAGCAGCCATTGCAGAGTTACCAATAGAACCACCACAACCGAAGATGACAGACACACCGTCTTTATACCATCCGGCAGCCAATGTCTGAGCTTCTGGAGTAGCGTTGAATCCATCAGAATAATAATATTTCACTTCAACTTGAACATTCAATTCTTTGGCAGCGTCATTTGCACCTTGTAGATATCCGTAACCATAGTTTACAACTGCAGGAACTGCCTGTCCTCCCAAGAATGCAATTTTAGCTTTACCATCTTTTTCATATTCTTTTACAGCTGCATATCCAGCTAAGTATCCAACTTGTTCTTCATTAAATTTAATACCTACTGTATTTTTCAATGATTCTTCTTTATATTCCCCATCATAATCGCCATTATTTGGATAACCATCGATTAAGATGAAGTTTACATCTGGATATTGAGTCTGCTTTTCAAATACCGCTTTTTCAAACAAGAAACCAGGTGTTACGATTGTTTTCGCACCTTTTTTCACAGCCTGATCGATTGCATTTTTGTATTCTTCATCAGTTGCGTCCAATGGTTTGATATAATCAAACGTCTTTCCTTCATTTTCTTCACCATAGTAAGCTTTGATACCTTCATAGGTGCCTTGATTAAATGATTTGTCATCAATGTTACCTTTATCGGTTAACATGACCGTTTCTAATTCACTTCCTGTGCCTTCTTTTTTATCATCATTTGATCCACAGCCGGTTAAAGATACGGCCATCATGAAGGCAGCAGCCAAACACAAGAATTTTTTCATTTCATTTTCCTCCTCATATATGAAATTATGTAATCCTGTTACATATTTATTTTAACATTTTTCGTTTGAAAGTAAACGTTAATTATGAATTTTTTGTGAATTTCTTTTAATTTTATAACGCTTTCATTTACATTTTTTTACTATTTTTTGTAATGTAACAAAAAGAAAAAACCTCTGTAAAAGAGGTTATTCTATTTCATCGTTTTCATTTCTTACATACACTTCTCTAGGCTTGCTTCCCCTACTTGGTCCAATGATTCCATGCTCTTCTAATGTATCGATCAATCTTGCTGCTCTAGCATAACCAATACTGAATTTCCTTTGAATTAACGAGGTGCTGGCTTTTCTTGTTTGAATGATAAACTCTTTTACCTCATCATATAAAGGATCTGTGACATCATCTCCTGAAGCGCCCATACTATTATCCAAAGCTTCAAGGCGTAAAAAAGCGTCTTCATATTTTGGCTTCGCTTGTTTACTGACAAAGTCACAAATTGCCTGTACCTCATCATCAGATACAAATACACCTTGGACACGTGTCGCAACAGTTTCTCCTACCGGAACATATAGCATATCACCGTTTCCCAGTAGTTTCTCCGCTCCCATCTGATCTAAAATGGTTCTGGAATCCACTGCACTTGATACAGAAAAGGCAATGCGGCTTGGAATATTGGCTTTAATAATACCGGTAATGACATCAACACTAGGTCGTTGAGTCGCTACGATCAAATGAATACCTGCAGCACGAGCAAGTTGCGTAATACGTTGAATACTGCTTTCAACTTCTTTTGCTGCAACCAACATCAAATCCGCAAGCTCATCGATGATCACAACGATCCATGGAAGCTTTTGTAAACCTTCTTCCGGATGTGTCTCAAGATAGTTGTTATAGCCTTGTATGTTACGTACACCTGCCATAGAAAACAGTTCGTAACGATTGTCCATCATCGTCACAATGACTTTCAACGCACGATTGGCTTCTTCCCCATCTGTAATGACAGGCCCTAATAAATGCGGTATTTTTTGATACGGTGTAAACTCTACCTTCTTAGGATCTACAAGTAAAAGTTTGACCTCGTCCGGCCTTGCTCGCATCAAGATCGAAGTGATAATGGAATTCACGCAAACTGATTTTCCACTACCGGTAGCACCGGCAATCAAAAGATGAGGCATTTTATTCAATTCCCCATACACGCAATTTCCCATCAAATCTTTTCCAAGCGCAAACAGGCATTTGCTTTCCGCATATTTATCCGGAACATTTTTCATAAGTTCTTTCATACTAACCGTTGTTTTTTCTACATTCGGTATTTCAATACCAACACTGGATTTACCCGGTATCGGTGCTTCTATTCGTATATCTTTTGCGGCTAATGCCATTTTGATATCGTTTTGTAAATTACTGATTTTATTGACACGTACACCAAGATCCGGCTTTACTTCAAACTTGGTAACGCTTGGTCCAATATGTGTCGCAACCAATGTTGCCTTTACTCCGAATTCATCAAGGATCTCAATCAACATTCGCCCTGCATCATTGGCGGCATTCACATTGTTTAGGTTTTTACTTTTCTTTCCAGGATCTGCTAACAGTGTCAAACGTGGTAACTTATACTTACTGTAGTCTTGTGTAAAGCTAGAAACAAAAGTATCTTCTTGTCCTATGGTTTCTTCAATGATACGCTTGTCTTCTCTTTTTTTCTTTTCATGAAAGCCAACGACAACATCACTATTTGCAATATATGGCTCTTCTTCAATAACAGGTTCTTCTTTTTTATATTCTTTACTGCTTTCAACATCAAAATCATCATCTAAATCAAGAAAAGATACCTGTCCCGGTTTTACACGTTCATCTAAATTGATCTTACCAAGCATGGCCTCATGCTTCTTTTCAGTTCGCTCACGTTGTTGGACTTCTTTTTCCGTATGTTTTTGTTGTCTTCTTTGTTGTTTACTGTTTCGTTTTTCTTGTCGTACACCTTTGTTTTCTTTCCAAACAAGAAAAGGCTTTTTTAGGTTTTGTGTAAATGCCTTGATCATTTCAAATGGTGTTCCGCAAAGAACCATAATGGCCCCGAGGATCAACAATGCGATTACAATGATCCATGTACCCTTATAATCAAAGAGAAAGGTGCATAGTGAAACTAAAAATGCACCAATCAAACCGCCTTTGGCAGCTATTTCACCTTTCAAAACCAACATGCTGTCTTTTAGAAATTTGCTTAAAATATCCATGCCTTTTAAGCTTGTATCCTCTGGCACACTAGCAGCAATGATCCAAGCAATTAAGATCACACAACCTCCTGCCAAATATTTCATTGGGATATCTTTGATACTCTTTTTCATCATCATTAAAATACTAAACAAGATGATAAGCCCATAAACAACACCATATAGGTTTCCAAAAACATATCGAATCAAACCTGTCGTTACTTCTCCTACAAAGCCAATCTGTAGTCCACCAATAATTGACAATGTTATCATAACAAGGGCATAAATATAGACCAGAATTTCATTTTCCAGCTTTTGCTTCTGTTTCGCTGACTTTCTAGTTTTCGCTTTTGCCAATGCAAATACGCCCCTTTCCTACAAAATTAAATATTGATTTCCAATATAACCGGCAATACCATTGGTCGCTTGCCTGTTTCCTTTACCAAATATTTACTGATTTTATCTCTTGCTTCAGCACGAACCTGCAAGTTATCATAACGTTTTTCTTTCACCGCAGTTTCAATGCATTTCTCCATAATATTTCCGACTTCTTTGATAATATAATCTGCATCTTTTAAATAAATCAATCCCCTGGTTTGTACATCCGGTCCATTGATGACTTCTTTGTTTTTATAGCTGACACCAACACCTACGACCATGACACCATCCGTAGACAATACTTCACGATCCTTTAAAACAACACCGGTTACATCCCAGTTTTCTTTTCCATCGATCAAGGTATCTTCTAACTCAAGACGCTCTCCAACACTTGTTAGTGCTTTGTTTTCGAATTGAGCAACCTGACCATTGTCTAAAATCAAAATTTTATCAGGACCATATCCCATTTTTGTCGCAAGATTTGCGTTCATATATAAATGGCGATATTCTCCCTTGACAGGAATATAATATTTTGGTCGGAACAAATATAACATCATTTTTAAATCCTCACTGCTTGGATGCATAGACAATACTGTTCTGCTATCTAAAGTGAAGATTTTTCCGCCTTCCTTATATATTTCATTTTCCATCACATTGGCATCATTTTCTGTACCACTGACAATAGGACTTGCGACTATGATCGTATCACTTGTTCTGAAACTAACGAACTTATCCTCGTGATTTGCGATATTAGACATGGTTCTAAACAAATTCTTACCGCTTCCAGTTAAAAGAATAACAATATCTTCTTCTTCATCGGTAAAATTCTTTTCTGTGACCAACATTTCTTTTGGTACACGATAATATTTCATTTCTTCCAAGACCTTCAGCATATCTCTCATATCTTTGTCATGGAAAAAAATCTTACGGTTGTATTTCTTTGCTAATTCAATGATCTCAATGATTCTAAACAAACTCTGAGAATAACTGGATATCAGAATTCTACCTTGGCTTTCCTCAAAAATCGGTTCGATCAAGGAAGTAATGCGATGTTTTGGTGCGGTGTGACCATTCTTATCCGCATATTGAGATTCACACAACAAACACAAGACACCTTTTTTTCCAATATCACTCAATTCATTTAAATCACAAAGGAATTCTTCTTGTAACATATCATAATCTACAATGAATTCTCCAGTATACACGATATATCCTTGATCTGTCGCAATTGCCAAACCAAAATTGTCCGGAAATGCGTGGGTCATAGGGAATGTTCTAATTTTCACTCCACCAACAACTTGCTTGCTTGCTCGTTTCATACGATGGATCTTTACATTTTTAACTCCCTCTTTTTTCAAAGTTTCATGAATGATATTGGCAGTCAATGCCCCTGTATATACAGGAATATTGATTTGTTTCAACAAATACGGCAGAGCTGCTACCACATCATCATGGGCATGAGTAATAAAGATACCCTGAATTCGATCTTTGTTTTCAATCAGATAAGAGAAATCCGGTATGATAAATTCCACTCCTAACTGATCAACATCTGGATATTTTAATCCAGCTTCAATAATAAATATGGCTTCGTTGACTTCTACGACATACATGTTTTTTCCATCTTCGTCAAGTCCGCCAAGCGCAAAAATGCGTACTTTATCCATAGTTTTAATACCTCCACTATTCTGTTATTATGTTCTGTAGGAAAAAGTTTTCTTCAAAAGCATGATAAACTAATGGTATTATACCACGTTTTTCCTCACCTTAGGCAACTAGAACACACTTTTTCTATCATTTTTCCAGAAAAAAAGTGATTTCTCACTTTTTATATCTGTTCTCCATCCAAAGAAAATGTCTTGTAATCTGTGATCTTTACTTCAACGATATCTCCCGGTTTCGCATCCTTACTCAAAAAATTTACCAATTTATTTGTTTCGGTATATCCGCTAAGGACTGCTTTATTCTTTTTACTGGTGCCATCCACCAATACTTTCACAACTTTACCAAGATATGCTTTATTCTTTTCATGAGCATATTGGTTCCAACGCTCATTTAAGCATTGTAAACGCTGTTGCTTTTCTTCTAATGGCACATTATCTATCATACGTGCAGCCGGTGTTCCTTCTCTTGGAGAATAAATGAAGGTAAAGGCATTGTCAAACTTACATTCATCTACCAAATCCAATGTGTGTTGGAATTGCTCAGGTGTTTCATTAGGGAATCCAACGATAATATCAGTTGATATAGCACATCCCGGTATTTTTTCTTCGATCTTATGAAATAATGTTTTATATTGTTCAATCGTATATCTTCTACCCATCAATTTTAATACATCACTATCACCACTTTGTACCGGCAAGTGAATAAATGGCATAATGTTATCATATTTAGCGATGACATCGATCATCTCATCGCTAAAATCCCATGGATGACTCGTAGTAAAACGGATTCGTTCTATCCCGATTTTTGCGGTTTCTTCTAACAGCTTCGCAAAACCGCCTGCAATATGTAGATCTTTCCCATAGGAATTGACGTTTTGTCCAAGCAGGGTAACTTCCTTAAATCCTTCCTTTTTCAATGCGATGATTTCATCCAAGACATCTTGCATGGTACGTGAACGTTCCTTCCCTCTTGTATATGGAACGATACAATAAGTACAGAATTTATCACAGCCATACATGATATTGACCCATGCCTTATGACTTCCAAAACGCTTCACAGGAAGATTTTCAATAACTTCGCCTTCTTTGCTCAACACCTCAACACTACGTTTGCCATTTATCATCACATCATACAAAAGTTCCGGTAAGCGATGAATGTTATGGGTGCCGAAAATCAAATCAACATGACGATATTTTTCCAATAGTGTCTGTATCACATCTTCCTCTTGCGCCATACATCCACATAATCCAAATACCAAATCCGGTTTATCCTTTTTCAAACGCTTTAATGATCCTAATTCACCAAGCACCTTATCCTCAGCATTTTTACGAATGGCACAGGTATTTAACAGAATGAAATCTGCTTCTTGTGGTGTTTCACATGGTGTAAACATCAGCTCTTCCAAAATACCGGCAAGTGTCTCAGAATCTCGTTCATTCGCTTGACATCCATAAGTACGAAGATAATACTTTTTACCTTGTCCGATCATTTTCATTTGCTCTGGAATCTGAAAAAGATTTTTCTCAATCACTGATTCCTTTTGTGTACGTTTTTGTGCTTCCTTTAAATCAGGAAGTGCCCAACCTGGCTGTTTTTTCATACTAACAACTCCTTATCTATATTGCGAAATGTATCTAACATTTCCTTTTATATTTGAAAAAGAATGCCTATCATCTTGTTAAAAAAACCAAGCGCTTGCTTGGTTTACTGAGAGATTGCTTCAACTGGGCATGCAGAAATACATGATCCACAGTCAATACAAGTTCCTTCGTCACACACAGATTTGCCTTCATCATTCATTGATAAAGCTCCCACTGGGCAAACTCCTACACATGCACCACAACCGATGCAAGTATCCGCATTTACATTAACTGGCATTCTTTATTCCTCCTTTACAACCGTTTCTATTATATCCGAAAACTACCGATAACGCAACATTTTTATGTCTTTTCTATCTTATGGAATACTTTACATTTTTTATCTAAAAAAGAAGGGAATCATTTCCCTTCTCTATCTTCTGGTCGAATTTGAATCCTTTTGATATTTGTTGCAAGATTGGTTTCTTCATCTATATGAACAATCGCTCCACAGAATATCGCAGGACCTTCTGCAATCTTGAATTTTGTTTTTTCATCTGTTGTAAAACGAGTGAGAATTTCATCCACATCTCGCCCTAACACACTGGTATAGGCACCACACATTCCCAAATCAGTCATAGCCGCAGTTCCATCAATGATTCTTTCATCTGCAGTCTGTACATGTGTATGTGTTCCTACCACAGCTGCTGCCCTACCGGCAACCGCATAAGTAAATGCGATTTTTTCACTTGTAGCCTCAGCATGTAAATCAACTAGATAAATATCTGCATCGATTTCATGAAACACATCCTCCATACAAAAGAATGGTGAATCTACAACATTGTTCATCCAAATCTCCCCGCAAAGATTGGTGATTGCAACACGCTTTCCTTTAACTTTGATCACAATCGTGCTTTCCCCATAGTCACAAGGCTCCATATTGGCTGGACGAACCATACGATCCGCTTCTTCGATAAAGGAATAAATATCATTTTTCGAAAAGGTATGATTCCCCATCGTCAAGACATCTATACCATATCCTAGAAGCTGATGATAGATCTTTCTTGTGATCCCTTTTCCATGTGCTGCATTCTCTCCATTTGCAACTACAAGGTCTATTTCATAGGTCTTCTTTAAATCAGGCAGTAATTCTCTAACGGCTTCACGCCCACTGGCGCCTACGATATCGCCGATAAACAAGACATTCATAACTATTTTGCTAATTCACAAGATCTAGTTTCACGAATGACGGTAACCTTGATCTGCCCAGGATAGGTAAGCTCTGCTTCAATTTTATCCCTGATGTCTCTTGCTAATTTATGACAAGCAAGATCATCTAATTTGTCAGGAACGACCATGACACGTACTTCTCTACCGGCTTGAATAGCATAGCTAGAATCAACACCATCGAAAGATTTCGTGATCTTCTCTAATTCTTCCAAACGGTTAATGTAATTTTGTAAAGCTTCATAACGAGCACCAGGACGAGCAGCGCTCAATGTATCTGCCGCAATCACAAGGTTACTGATCAAGCAAGTCGGTTCTACTTCACCATGATGAGATTGAATGGCATTTAATACGACATCCTTTTCTCCATGTTTCTTACAGAATTTATAACCAAGCTCAATGTGGCTTCCTTCTACTTCAAAATCCATTGCTTTTCCGATATCATGTAATAAACCAGCACGTTTTGCAAGTTGCTGATTTAATCCTAGCTCAGCTGCCATCATACCTGTCAAATGAGCAACTTCCATGCTATGTTGAAGAGCATTCTGACCATAAGAATAACGATATTTTAAACGTCCGATCATTCTTACGATTTCACGATCAATTTTGCCAATACCTAATTTGAATACAGTATCTTCTCCTGTTTTCATGATATTAGCATCCATTTCACGTTTGATCTTATTCACTACTTCTTCAATACGACCAGGTTGGATTCTTCCATCCTTGATCAAATGCTCAAGTGCAAGGCGTGCAACCTCTCGTCGAATCGGATCAAAACAGCTAACTGTGATCGTTTCAGGTGTATCATCTATGATCAAATCAACACCAGTTGCTTGTTCGATTGCTTTGATATTTCTACCCTCACGACCGATAATTCTACCCTTCATTTCTTCACTAGGAAGAGCAACTACGGAAACAGTACGATCCACTGCCTCATCATTGCTTAAACGTTGAATGCTCAACGCCACAATATTTTTTGCTTTTTCATCGGCTGTAGCCTTAGCTTCTTCTTCTTTTTCCTTGATATAGGAAACTAATTCTTTTTCCATTCTCTTTTCTGTAATAGAGAACAGTTCTTCCTTTGCTTCCGCCGTCGTCATAGCGGCTACTCGCTCCAGCTCTTGAACCTGTACATCAATCTTTGCTTGTAATTCTTTATCTTTTTTATCTAGCATTGCCATTTTATCAGCTAATTGCGCATTTTTTACATCAATCTGTTTTTCCTTGCTTGTCAAAGTTTCATCACGGAAATTCAGATTATCTTCTCTTCGTAACAGTTTATTTTCCATATCTGTTACTTCCTGTTTTCTTTCTTTGATTTCTTTTTCTGCTGCAATTTTCAACTCATGTGCTTGTGTACGACCATCTAACACTGCTTGCTTCACAGTAGAATCAGCCTTTGATTCTGCTTCTTTCAGTATTAGATTAGCCTTTTGCTGATCTTTATTTAAACCCGCTTTGGAAATAATAATCATAATGACGATTCCTATAGCGAGACCTGCCAACCCAGACAAAAAGATGACTATGCCATTTTCCATAACATATCTCCTCCATTTATCTCGTGTTTTTTTGGAAAGCGATATGCTTTCCATACACTATTGTACCTAAAAAAAAGAATTTTCACAACTAAAAGTGAATATTTTTACAAACATTCTCAAAATTATAAAAGCGGTTCCATACCTTTATCATGAAAAACCAAAAGAAGAAGGCATTAAGAACCTTCTTCTTTCACAATAGGATTTTTCTTTTCTTTCAATTTCTCTGCTAGCTCAGCCATCAGTTCAGGATGTTCCTTTAAATGGTTCTTTGCTGCCTCTTTACCTTGCCCGATTTTCTCTCCATTATAGGAAAACCAAGCCCCACTTTTCATCACAATGTCATAATCCACACAGAAATCAAGTAATTCCGCAACATAGGAAATACCTTCCCCGTACATGATTTCAATGGCTGCTGTTTTGAATGGAGGTGCAACCTTATTTTTCACAACTTTCACATTAACTTTATTACCGATAATGTCAGTCCCATTTTTGATAGCTTCGCTTCTTCTGATATCCAAACGAACAGAAGAATAAAATTTTAATGCTCTTCCTCCTGGTGTCGTTTCCGGATTACCGAACATGATACCTACTTTTTCACGCAACTGGTTGATAAAAATAGCTGTACATTCGCTACGGTTCATGACACCACTTAGTTTACGCATCGCTTTAGACATCAAACGAGCCTGTAACCCTACTTGGGAATCACCCATTTCTCCATCCAATTCTGCTTGTGGTACTAAGGCTGCCACAGAATCCACAACAACTAGATCAATGGCACCGCTTTTAATCAACATTTCAGTAATATCAAGTGCTTGTTCTCCACTATCTGGTTGTGAAAGAATCAAATCATCGATATTGACACCCAAATTTTTTGCATAGATAGGATCAATTGCATTTTCTGCATCGATAAACGCCGCTCTTCCACCTTTTTTTTGTACTTCCGCAATTGCATGAAGGGCAAGCGTCGTCTTACCACTAGATTCAGGCCCATAGATTTCTATGATCCTTCCCTTTGGATAACCGCCGATTCCCAATGCTTCATCAATTTTCAAAGAGCCACTACTGATTGCATCGATATCTACTGCAGCTCGATCGCCCAAACGCATGATGCTTCCTTTTCCATAAGCCTTTTCGATTGATTTGATTGCATCATTTAACGCAGCATCATTTTTTTTCTCTGCTGCTTCTTCACTTGCTGTTTTCTTCTTTTCATCCATAATTTCTACCGTCATACAATCCTTTCTATTTTATTATGATAACAGGTTCTTAATTTTTTCACACATCAAACGCACTGCATCCATTCGAACCTCGTTACGATCTGCTTCTATCTGAAATCGATATCCATACACATTTTGTTTGTATGCAATTGCACAATAAACCTCACCAGCAGGCTTTCCTTCCATTGAGGATGGCCCAGCATTGCCGGTAAAGCTCACGCAAACATCTACATCCAATAGTGTTTGCGCTTTTTTTGCCATTTCCTCGGCACACTCCATACTAATAACTCCATAACGTGCAACGATTTCAGAATCTACATGTACAACATCTGTTTTGATAGAGGTTGCATATGTCACAATTCCACCCTTTAACACCGCACTTGCTCCAGAAACAGAAGCAAGGCTTGCACAAAACAAGCCTGCTGTGAAGCTTTCGCAGCTTCCTATTGTCAATTGTTTTTCTTTCAATAATGCAATCAACTCTTGCATATCACATCGTCTCCATAATGATGCCTTTTAGTTCCATAAAATATTTTAGGCCACTTACCACTGATGCAAGGGTTGCTCCCCATACCAAAATATCAGTAAGTGGAATATGGAAAAATGCAAAAGGTACATTTTGCAATAACAAAAAGATGATTGCAAACATTTGTAACACTGTCTTCAGTTTTCCAGCCATTCCGGCAGCTACAACAACACCTGATTTACTTGCATTCATACGTAAACCGTCCACGATGGTATCTCTCCATATCATAATGATGACAGGCACAACGCTCACAACACCATGTACCGCAAAAAGGATAAACATCGTATTTACCAAAAGCTTATCTGCTATGGGATCGATGAATTTACCAAAGGAAGTAACCAAATTTCTTTTTCTTGCGATATTACCATCAAGGAAATCAGTAAAAGAGGCAATTGCAAATAACGCTAATACGATCAAATCCATAGGATTCAAAATAACCTCTATCTGTTGAAACGTTAAAACGATACCATCCATTTCTACAGGCAACAGATATAGAACGGCAATGACTGGGACCAAAATAATTCTAAATAGCGATAACTTATTAGGTGAATTCATATTCATTTACCCGAATGTGAAAACCAGAGTATAAGAACCACCAGATGTTGCTATGGTATCATCCATTTTTACACTCTTATCATTCACTTTGATATTGATATCATAAATATAGCCAAAATACAGTTCTACCTTTGTCCCTTTTTTCGCTTTCACCACTGCATTGATCGGAGCAGAATCTTTTCCACCATAGTATACCTTTGCTTCAGGATCGGTCAATACCTTTCCATCAACGGTAACACTATATGCGGAATTAGACCCGATCATTTGAGTAGCGAATGTAAATTCATCCCCCTCATTGTAATCAGTGATCGTGTAATTGGTCACATCATTTTTGGTGATGACGGCTTCTTTCTTTTCTTCCGGTTTTTCCTCTTCATCATCCGTTGTAGGATATGTATTATCACCGTTTCCTGTTTGCTGTTGTGCAACAGGTGGCTTTGTTACATCGCCATCGCCACTATTTTTATTTGAATTCAGATAAAACACAAAGGCTAGCATTAAAACGATTGCTACCACACCAACAACAGCAATCAAAGATACCAAAGAAAAATCCGGCTTTTTAAGTGGCTTCTTTTTCTTATGTATTTTTCTTCTATCATCATTTGTTTTGGACACCTTGCTCAATTCGGTATTGGAAATATGTTTTTCCATTTCTTCATGTTGCATTGCCATTGTGTTCGTGAATGTCATGGTATAGTCATCCACACATTCTCTTAAATCATTTTTGATATCTTCAAAATCTATTCCTACTGCTTCACAATAGGATTTCACAAAAAAACGCAGATAGGACAAATCATCTTTGAAAAAGGAAATATCTCCTTCCTCTAATGCTTTAATATGCTTTGTAGTCAATCTGGTTTTCTCACTGATCTGTTCTACCGTCAGACCAAGCTCTAATCTTTTTTCTTTTAATAATCTTCCGATGTTTTCCATAGAGCACCTCTTTTTTTATTCTGTATTACTATGACCTGATTTGCTAATCTTTATTATTGTAGCATTCATTTTTTAATATGTAAATCTTATCTTCTTAAAAAAAACTTAAGTTTTTTTCAAAAAAAGCTGTCTTGCGACAGCTTTATTCGTTCATATCATAAGCCATGTTCTGTAGCCTTATCAAAGGTGACAGTCATTTATCTACATGATTACTCATGTTCCTTTCTGAATTTCATTTCATCCAGATAGAATTCCCCTACCAAATTTGGGTTTCTCGCTTGCGGGGTTTACCCGTTCCACCTTCAACATTTCTGATGAAGCTCGTCTCTGTGGCACTTTTAAAGAAGTCCGCCATAGCATAGGCCTTAGGCATTCTTCAGCCGTCAGTTTACACTGCCTGGATTTATTTTTTCATCCAGCACAAACACTACGACCGTCTCAGGATCGTGCGAGCATGGACTTTCCTCTAACCAAAAGGTCAGCGACTGTCTCAATGAACGTTTTATTATTTTTTGAAAACTGCGTTTTCCAAACGGGTCAGACGTTTTAGAATGTCCACATTACTTCCACTCAGCACAGTACTCTCACTTGCCAATTCCTGTTTCCCTTCTAACTCAATGATTTTAGCCTTTAACGTGTTGATCTGTTTTTCATATTCCTGAAGACGATCTCCAAGCTCCTGTATCATCTCATCATATTCCTGATAATCCGCAATGACAAGATCAAGAAATTCATCTACTTCTACAGAAGAATATCCTTTGAAATCCACATTGAACTGTTTATCCAGAACATTTTGTACAGTTAAGTTAAACCTTTTTTCCATCCGTCTCACCTTCCAATCATTAGTTTCTCAAAAAAAAGCAAAAAAAGCAAGAAGAATTTCGAATTTATATAAAATCCAGTTATAGATTTTCGTCATTTTTTCTTTTTGAATACAATTCTTACGGTATTCTTAAATTCATGTGATTTTCGTTTATCTATGGAAATGCAATAAAAAATTGTATATAATAGAAGATGGTGATAGTGTTGATAGGATATCCGAATAAAAAAAATCATGTGAAACAAACAACTGTTAAGGACTGTCATACAGGTAGAGGTATGAGCCTGGAAAAAGATTTAAATGATGCCAATACCTATTATGAACAGATTGGTCGTGCACTGATTCATAAAAAGCCAACACCGATACAAGTGGTGAAGGTGGAATATCCTGCACGAAGTGCCGCTAAAATCTGTGAGGCTTATTATAAAACACCGAGTACTACAGACTACAATGGCATCTATCGTGGAAAGCCGATCGATTTTGAGGCAAAAGAAACAAAGTCAAAAACGTCTTTCCCATTCAAAAGTATTCATGAGCACCAGATAGAACACCTTCGAAAAGTGCTTTATCATCATGGAATTGGCTTTTTTATCATCAGATTCACCAGCTTTCAGAAAACATACTTGATCGATGCTGATGTTATGATACAAATGTGGGATGATGGAAAAAAATCAATTTCCTATGAGCTAGTACAGGAAAACGGATCTTTGGTCAGTGAGGGACTCACACCAAGATTACGTTACCTTGATAACGTGGATGCTCTATACTTCAAAGAGGAGGAATCGTATGGAAAAGAATCCTAATAACAAAACGAAACAAGTAAAAGAAAAGAAAAAGACGAAATCTAAAGGTAAAGTTCTAAATCGCATCATCATTGTATTTTTAGCACTTGTACTGATTGGTGGTATTACCGTATTCGGTATACTTGCTAAAGTCGTTGGCTCTGTCGATACCAAAGATCTGTCATCCAAAATCGTAAGTAAGGAGCCTACAGAGGTTTATGGTGTACGAAATGGAGAACCTGCACTGATGGGTGAGCTCGGTGGAGAGAGTCGTGAAAATGTCACGTATGATCAAATTCCTCAAGTAACCATTGACGCCTTTTTGGCAATTGAAGATTCTCGTTTCTTCTCTCATAATGGATTTGATATGCCTCGTTTCATATCCAGCGCATTAAATAACTTAAAAAATGCTGACTTATCACAAGGTGGTTCTACATTGACCATGCAGGCTATTGATAATTACATCATGAAGCCACAAGAAGAAAAAGACAACAAAAACGGTATTTATTACAGCAGTTTTGAAAAAATAGAAAATAAGATCAAAGAGATTTATCAAAGTATGGTGCTTGAAAAAGATATGAATAAAGAAGACATCATCACAGCTTATTTAAATCAAATCAACTTTGGACAGCATGCACGAGGAATTCAAAAAGGTGCTGAATACTATTTTGGGAAAAATGTAGAAGAATTGAATTTAAGTGAAAGTGCATTCCTTGCCGGTGTGATCAATGCACCTAATGCATATAACCCTTATAATGGTGTTGTCAATAAGTCTAACGAGGATGGTACTACGACAACGATCAATTATTATAAGGCTGCGACAACACGTAGAGATGACACCCTATATCAAATGTACAATCATGGTTACATCACAGAGGAAGAATATAAATTAGCAAAATCCACAAAATTGGCGTTCCAACTTGATGGAACCGGTAGTGATGCTTCCGATAATGCAAATACCGCAATTATGTTCCAAGTTGCTGATGAGGTTCATGCGATTACTGGTGAAGATCCTACGACAACTCCGATGAAAGTTTATACATCTATCGACTTAGATGCACAAGAACAAGCGACAAAGCTTTGCTCAGGAGAAGGACTTTCTTTGTTGGACAATAAGTATTATCAGTTTGGATTTACACTTATGAACAATCAAACAGGTGAAATCGTTGCCATAGGTCCAGGCTTAAATGTAGATTATTCTACAGGAGATTGGATCAATCAGGCGACAGAACCACATCAACCTGGTTCTAGTATCAAACCTGTCATCGACTATGCCTTGACTTTTGATACATTGGGTTGGTCAACAGCACATACTTTGAAGGATGAAGCCATCGATATGGGTGGTATTACCTTACAAAACTCTGATGGAAAATATCGAGGCGATGTTTCTATGGAACAAGCTGTTACAGAATCTTTGAATCCTCCTGCAATCAAATCCCTTAAAGCCGTAATTGAAAAAAGCGGTGTAGGAACTGTTGTAGATTATTTAAAGAGCTCTGGTTTTAGCAGTAATACCATAAACGAAAATGATTTCAATCTTGGTTATGGTATCGGTGGTTCTGGAATGCAAGCCAGTACGACTGAAATGGCTGCTGCTTATGCGGTTTTCGCTAATGGTGGGAATTATATAGAACCACACATGGTCACAAAGATTGCTTATAAAAATGGTGACAAAACGTTTGAGAAAAAATATGAAAAAACAAAAGTTTTATCAGAGCAGGCCGCCTATATGATGAGTGATTTATTAAATAAAGCAGTTAGCGGAAAATATAGCGTGCAAGGTGCCTTCCTTCGTGATTTGATGGATTCTTCTTATACCGTGTATGGTAAGACAGGAACGACCAACTGGGGCGCAAACCCATATGGCTATGATGAAATGGCGATGAAAGATAACTGGATGATTGGTTATACCAGTCAATATGTCATTGCGACATGGACCGGTTTTGACACCGGAAATGGCGGTGCTGAAAGCGGAACAGCCTATATGACATATGATGATTTATTAAATACTCGAACAACAGGACGCATCAATCATGCAATGCTTGCTTCTGTATCCCAAGGAACTGGTGCAATTCAAAGACCAAGTGGCATTACTGATGTCACGGTCATGAAAGGTGTTTATCCTTATAAGAGTGCTCCTAGTGGTGCTAAGGATGCGATCACTGGTTTGATTAAATCTGAATATGCAAAGGATATTGGTACAGCAACCATTACTCCTCCAAGTACATTAACAACATTTACAGCTGAAAAAGCAAATGTGAATGGTACGGACATTACCTTTACCTTTGGGGCTTATCCTGGTGATAAAGATAGTGATATGATCAAAATGTTTGGTGAAATTGTATATCGAGTTACCATCAAAGTAGATGGAAGTGTCGTTAAAAACGAAACTTATACTTCACCAAGCGGAACCATTACACAAGCTATTCCAGAAGGAAAAACAGGCACTGTATGTGGCTTCTATCAATACAAAAATTCTGATGAAGCGAAGGCGAAATCAAATGAAATCTGTGTGGATATCAGCTCTGCGGCATCTGTAAATAAAGATGCATTAAATGCACAGATCCAAACAGCTACTTCATTGGTAAATACGGATTACACACCTGAAAGTTGGGCAGCAATGCAAAGCGCATTGGCAACAGCGAATACCATACAATTCAAGAGCAATGCAACACAATCAGAAATAGATTCCGCTGCTTCTGCTTTGGATACTGCCATTAAGGCATTGGTAAAAGCCGAAGCCACACCACCTTCTACAGAAGATACCCCAACACCTTAATGATAAAAAAACCGTAAGATTTTGATCGATCTTGCGGTTTCTTTATTTATTTAAATGATTTAGACTTGTATGCCTCAACTTTATTTTTTTTACAAAAGTCTTGAAATGGACATTGTTCACATTGAGGATTTCTTGCCATACAATGGTAACGACCAAAGAAAATAAACAAATGATGTGCTCGATTCCAGCGTTCCCTCTTGATCTTACGCTTTAATTTTTGTTCAACGACTTCCACACTATCTTGAGGTTTCGCAAGCCCTAGACGCTTGCTAATGCGTTCTACATGGGTATCTACCGCAATGCTGGGAATATCAAAACAAACACTACGAACCACATTCGCTGTTTTCCTACCTACTCCGGCAAGACTTGTTAGATCCTTCATACTGCTAGGAACTATCCCCCCAAAGTTTTCCATTAAAGACTTGCTTAGATTCTGTATCGAACGTGCTTTATTACGATATAAACCGATACGTTTGATCTTTTCTTCAATATCATGGATATCTGCTTCGGCCATGGCCTGAGGCGTTGGAAATGCTTCAAATAATGCAGGAGTTACTTTATTCACAGAAACATCAGTGGTTTGTGCTGATAAAACAACCGCAACCAATAATTCAAATGCATTTCTATGAATCAGCTCGCACTCTGCATTGGGAAACATTTCTTCTAGAATATCTAAAATTTCATCTGTTGTCATCATCGTTTCCCTTCTTCATAATCTTCAGGTGTCAAATCACGTTTTTTCCATTCGATTAAAATACGTTCGATATAATCAAAGCTTTTTTTATCATAAGTTAGAGCTTCTCGCAAGGCATATACGATTAATTTTTGATGATATATCTCGCTCCACTGTGCCAATCTTACCATCTCCATCTGTGATAATGGTCTTCCAAATTCAGTTTCAAATTGATCAAACATAGAGATATCAAATGATACGGCTTTTTCTTGATTACCCTCAAATACCCCATCGATCTCAAACATGACCTTTCCATCTCTTAATTCTAAATTCAAAAAACCTTTTGCGCTAAGACGAGATAATAAATCATCGATTTCATCATCTGTCTTTTTTAATTTTGCGGCTAACACTTGATGAGAGACACCGATTTGATATTCGTTCATAAAATCAATCAACAACAATATTAAGGTTTCATCACTATTGATACTTAATTCATTTAAATGATCTAGTATCCAATTTCTTCGATCGATAAATTTTTCTTTATACCATGCATTCGCCATTATTTCACATCCTTATCTAGATAATAAACTGTCTTAAATGTATCATAATCCAGCAACAATTCACAGTCATCTGACTGAATTACATAAACAGGATTATTATAACCATAACCTAAAGATACTTCAACATCTTCAAACCCATATAAAGCTTTCGCTTCTTGCCTTGCCTTTTCCAATTGTAAGCTTGATTTTTCTTTCGAAACGATCGGCTTTGCTTCCTCATTAAACCATACGATGGTATCCTCATCTTCTCCTATATAAACGATGTAATGGAAGACATGTCTTTTGATGTTGTCAATATCCTTATAATCCTTTTGAATTGCGGATATCTGTTGTTGAACCTTTGCTTCATACTTTTCTGATGGTCCGCTGATAAATAATGCAATCTCAATCATGATGACGAAAAACAATACTATGATGAGTATCGCAGTAACTGCAATAGATTTCCCATTAATTTTCATGAAAGTCCTCCTTCACGTATGCCTTTATTATACACAATTTTTTTCTTTTTGTCTTTAACTCCTACTTATCTGATATATAAATAAGAACTGAAAGATTTACCTCCTTCAGTTCTTATTTATCTCTTTAAGTAATAAAAAAGCCATAACATTCTTTGTATTTATCATATTGATGCAGTGCTTCTGAAAGGAGCACGGGAAAATCGCTTCGTTCCAACAATTCACGATCAACATTTTGAACATAATATATCAAACTACCATCTTCATCCACAAACATGATAGAATAGCTTTTGATTTCTGTTTGATCATCATAAAAGATCGTATCCAAAGTATGAAAGGAAGCTACCATTTCTTCAACATTGGGATCATCCATAACCTTCGTTACATCCATACTAAGTATCTTAATCTGATCCATGTTTCTATTATGATAAAAGTCATCTTTACTTTTTTCATCAATATCATCAAGATACATGGTATCTCCACAATAATCAAATTCAATTTTACAGGTTTCCAAATGTTCTTTGTCAATTTTTAGAAATTGTTCAAAGTTAAAGTCTTTCCAAGCTGTGGTTCCTTTTAAAAACTCTTCTTCATAATTATCATAAATGGCACCATCATATGCCTGCATTACTTCAAAGTAAAGACGTGGTTGATTACGATAAACACATTGCATGGTATAGCTTTTTTCTTTAACGCTATATACGGCTTCTCCTACATCAAATTGAGATTCATATCCCGGATAGGTCGTTTGTAAATAGTTGATTAATTTTGTTTCTGCATTTTGTTTATCGAGAGGACGCCCTTTGATATCAATGATGATCCATATGACATTCACTACCAAAAAGATCAGAATCACAATTCCTAACAAATACTTCACAGATAACTTTTTCTTCATGTGTACTCCTTTCTGGCAGACTACACGAAAAAATGCGAATTACCATTTTCGCATGAATTCAAAACAAAATTGTGCGCTTCTCTCACTCGCATGTTTTGCATATTCTATAAAATCCATATGTGAGTCTTTATGACATGCAACATCGGATAGTGATCTTAATATCACAAATGGAATATGATAATGCGTACATACCTGCGCAATCGCACCGGCTTCCATTTCCGCACACATTGCTTCGGGAAATTTCTGCATAAGCTGTTTTAGCTTTTCTTCGCCGGCTATAAATTGATCCCCACTTGCTACCAACCCTTGATGTACCTTAACTTTGAGTCCTTCTAACACTTCTTTACATACTTGCAACAATGCTACATCAGCATCAAAATACATACCGATACCTTCATCACCATCAACCGCACTCGTATCGAAATCATGTTGGACCACTCGTTCGCTTAAAACAGCATCTAAGATTTGTTCCTCCGGTTTTAATCCACCGGCTGTCCCGATATTGATGATGGCCTCCAAAGCATAATGTTCATTCAAAATCGTAGTAGACATTGCTGCATTTCCTTTGCCTACTCCACTTTTCATAATAATGACGTTTTGTTTTGCTAAAGTTCCTTCATAAAACGTAATTCCGTGGATTTCTTTTTTGATGACTTCAGCTTGTTGTATGATGGCTTCCACTTCCAAATCCATTGCCGCAATGATTCCTATCATATGTTCCCCTTTCTACAAATGAAAAATTGTTTTTCACCTTCACATACTCCTGCTTGTGTAAAATCAGTAAAAATATCTACTTGAAAACCAAGTCGTTCTAATCGCTTTTTTATATCCATAGGATCATATACACGTTGGATATGCTGTTCCAAAGTTACTCTTCCTGCTTCATCATAAAATGCAAAATTTTGATAAACACGATCCTCAACAGCATAAATGGTCCATTGATATTCATGACCCATGATTTTTCCTGCTTCGTTATATTCTTCTTCAAACTCGTCTAATCGATCCATTGAATGCATATCCATGATAAACACTCCTTGCTTCGATAAATGCGTATACACGCCTTTTAACATCTGATCAACTTGTGCATCATTCAACAAATAATTAAAACTGTCACAAAGGCATAAGATACCATCATAGATATCCTGATCTTGAATATCGCTCATATCCATCACAGACCAACGAATCAGCTCACTACCTGCTTTTTTCTTCGCTTCCTTAATCATATCTTCACTGATATCACTTGCCGATACTTCATATCCTTGTTTCGCAAGTGCGATGGTGATTTCACCACTCCCACAAGCAAGCTCCATCACCTTTCCTTTTGGAAGGTAGGTATGGATCAAAGAAACCCATGAGCTTGTTGCTTCATCATCTTTCACTAAGGCATCATAATATTTCGCTAATGCTTGATACATCATAAGGAAAAATCCTTACAAGGAAGATCCGCATATAATTTTTCTAATTGAAAATGTTGACGTTCTTCATCCAAGAAAACATGAACGATGACAGTATGCAAGTCAACCAGCATCCATCTACTATCCTTATCTCCTTCTATGCTTCTCACAGAAAAGCCATGCTCCTTCACACGATCCGCAACATTATCCGCAATCGCATAAACCTGTCGTAGATTATTAGCGCTCGTAATGATCACATGATCAATGAATGGATTCAAAGAACTAAATTCATAGATGACAGGACGTTCTCCTTTTTTTTCATCAATTGCTTTTTTTATCACATCTAATAAGGTATTCATTTACGATATACTCCCTTCTTCTTTTAAATATTCCATTTGTTGTTGTTTTACCACTTCATATCCTTTGATCAAATTTTGTTTACTTAATAAAATCTCTTTTGACGAATCATATCCTCTGGAAGGATCCAATTTATCTGCGATAAACAAAATACGTTCATAATCGTTTTGATTTCTTCCTTTGACATGATGATAAATACTATTTAGGATATCTTGATCTTTGATATACAAGGTATGTTTTGCATAGTATGCCCCAAGATAGCCATGCCAAATCGGTGCTGCTTCCTTTAAGAAAGCCGGTAAATGATGTTTCATCCAAATGCGTTGTTTCTCTATTGGCATCTGTTTACAAACATCATGGACCAATCCCGCTGTATAGGCTTTTTTCTCATCTAAACCATGTGCTCTTGCCAGTTCTTCACATAACTTGGCTACGGATAAAGAGTGTTGATAACGCTTTTCGCTCATTTGCGAAGCGACGATTTCTTCAAAGTATAGACCATGAGCACCCATATAAATTCTAACCGTTTGTGGTAATTGATAAAGTTGTTTACCTTGTCGTATTTGAGACGAGCTCACTTGAATGAAAGGCATCTCAACTCGCTGAAAATCTGTGTCTAATATGATATCTTCTATTCTTGAAAAAACATAAAAACGAACTTCTTTTTTTAATCTTTCATGTTCCTTCCATTGTGAAAACTGCTTCGCTTGATCATCGCCGATCAACCAACAAAAGGTATCTCTCGGAAAGCGTTTTTTTAATTCTCTGACAGTATCTATGGTATAAGAAACAGTAGCTCGTTCGCCCTCTAAAGTACAAAGCTTCATATGACGAAAAGGAGCAATTGCCAATGCGATCATATGACAGCGATCTTCAAAAGAGGCACTCTGTCGATGTTTTAATGGCGCATCCTTTGTAGGCATGAACCATACTTCATCAATGGATAGTTTTTTCAATGCTGTTTTGGCAATTTGTAAATGCCCTTGATGGATAGGATCAAAGCTTCCTCCTAACACCGCAATTCTCATGTTCACATCCCCAATTTATTCTTTTTACTTTTACGATATAGGATAAAGGTTCTTCCTATCACCTGTACAACATCGCTATGAGTTTGGGCACTTAATTCTATCGCAGCTTCATTAGCGGATAATGCACATGTCTTTAATAAATTGATCTTTACCAACTCATGTGCCTCTAAAGAATCATTTACAGTCTTGATCATATTTTCGCTAATGGCATCCTTCCCGATTTGAAACAATGCTTTTCTTGTTTGTGCCAATCCTCTTAATTCACTTTTTTGTTTTCCTGTTAACATTAAATCATCGCCTTTCTGAAAGTCACACTGCTTTCTTTTGGTACATATACCTTCACATGTTCTACATTTCCACTAATACAAAACCAACCTAATCCATGAATCACGATATCCGTTTTCTCTTGGATATGATCCAAACCAAAGGTTTTCATTTCTGTATAATTATCACACATTGCCGGTGAGAGCAATTCATTGATATGCTCGCTCCACAATTGGTTTGCCTTTTCCTGTTTGCTTCTATGAATCTTTAAACGATCAGAGAAATAACAAACACAACTTACCGATGTACAACCTATGATATCCAAGCGAACCAAACCTCCTACGGATAGTGTTTGATTCTCATATAACTGATAATTTCTTGCCTTTAAAGGTTTCAATGGTATGATGGTTTTTAACAATCGATCATCTACATGCGTCAAGATACTATCCATACGTGTAATACCCGGTGTATCATAAATGGTATATCCATCCATTTCGAGTTCATTAAAATCAAGTGTCGTTCCCGGATGACGAGATACGGTCAATGTTTGATGGTCACACAATGCATTCAACAATGTGCTCTTCCCTGCATTTGCAGTTCCCATAACTATCACATCTCTGTTTTTACGATAATGATCAATTGCATATTGTACTTCTTCAATAGAAGCATTATCGTCTCTTTTCGCATGTTGTGCCAAATCACCGCAAATCACGATTCCCGAAACAACAATACCTTCTTGTTTCAATCGAGACATAATGAAATTACATAACTTCTCATTTCCTACGCTGATCGGTAATAGATCTCGTTTGGTCGCAACCATCACGATATCTTTCCCCATTAAATGGCGATTCAATCCATGAATGAGGTTTGCTTCAAAGTCAAATAGATCAACCACCCATAAGATTAAAGCATCCATCTCTGCTATTTTTCTTAATACAGCATCACCATCTACACCCTGTTTCATGCTGATCATAACATCATCATAATGTGTGATACGAAAACATCTTTGACAATAATCTGCCTCTTCTTTCGGTGTATAACCAATGGCGTTTTTATCCATTGTCTGTAGGATTGCCCCACAGCCTTTACATTTCTTATTCATCATAAACTCCTTTCGTTAGACGTTGTTTCTTTTCCAGTCTGGCAAATACAATCGCTTCCAATTTACGATTCATTTTTGTACAAGCAAGATCCCTGGTTACGACCGGAGCCGTAAGAATCGTATGTAATCCAACAACATTTGCCCCTAAAACATCGGTCATCAGCTGATCTCCAAGCACAGCAATCTGACTTTTCTTTATCTTATAGTGTTTCATCATCTTCCAATAGGTCAATGGTAATGGTTTCATCGCAAACGAATAATAGGGATACCCCAATTCTTTCGCAAAGGTATTCACACGTTCCTCTACATTATTGGAAATAAAAACAATTTGAATACCCGCTTGCGCTATGGAAGTTAAAAACATACGCACTTCCTCATTAGGTAGCGCTTCATCATGAGCCACCAACGTATTATCAATATCACAAATCAATAATTTGATGCCATGTTCAAGCAAATACTGTGGTCTTAATGCATTAAATCTATGTATATAATAATCGGGGGTAAATAATCCTAGCATATGCATAACTCCTTTAAAAACATCATCATTAGTTTATCATATTTTTTCTAAATTGAATAGAAAAAGTATTCATTGTCATAACCATCAAAAAAGCTGATCTCTCAGCTTTTACTTTGTTTTTCTAACTCACTTGTTCGTATTCTTTCGATATGCAGTGCTAAATAGCCAATCTCTACATCACTGACTTCTTTTTTTAATGCTTTAGATAAATCTTTACCAATTTGTTTTGCGGTATCATAAGCATACGGGAATTTTTCAGAAATAAACTCATTTACATCGACTTGAAGCTTTTCACCAGTCTGCAATCGCCACAACAGAAATTTCATATGATTCATCAATCGAATATAAGACATAGAATTCATATCAATGTTGATATGAAAATCTTTTTCTACCTGTTCAATGCTTTCCTTTATGATAATTGCCGCTTGCATCGATTCACTTACCTTTTCACTGCTCAATGCAGAATGAACATGTAACGTAATATATCCGATTTCATCTTCACTGATTTCTACGCCACATGCTTCCTTAATGATTTTTTTACCTTCTAAGGCAACCTCATACTCATCATGGAATAGTAAGTTGATTTCATTGGCGAAGGGATTGGAAATCACCAAATTTTGTTTCATTCGTTCTAAGGAAAACGCGATGTGGTCTGCAAGTGGCAACAAAATATTCGTATCGACCTTTTCAAAACGCTTGGAAGCGATATGAAGGATCTTTGCGGAAATTTCAATGAACACAGGATCAACACTGTCGATGATTTCCATAGCATCGCCTTTGTCATTGCTTTTAGAAAAGCGAAATACGTCCATCCAATCTTCATAGATAAAGGTTTCCATAGGCTTGCGATGAAAGCCGATTCCCTTTCCGACAAAGATGATCTGTTCCTGATGGCTGTCCGTCACCAGAACACTATTATTATTTAAGACTCTTTGTATCTGATACATAAGACACCCCTTTCAGATTACCTTTTTATTGTATCATGAATTAACAAAATTCCAAAAACATTTCACCGGTTTTTTTCGATCCCAAGTGTTTTTTTATTGTTAATCCATCAGGAAGTGTTGTCACAATGACCATCATTGCCTCACTTGGCGCATGCGACTTGATAAAATCCAAATCTGCGTGCCATAATAGCTCCCCTGTTTTGACATTGCTTCCTTGCTTAACCAGCACCTCAAATCCTTCTCCATTTAAATTAACCGTGTCTATACCAAAATGCATGAGCACTTCCACACCGTTTTCTAATTTTAAACCAAGAGCATGCTTGGTAGGAAATACCATGGTAACCTCTGCATCACATGGCGCATAAATATCACCATGTTTTGGTATTACCATAACACCATCACCCATCATTTTTTGAGAAAACACTTCATCTTTGGCTTCCGTGATATCCTTGACTTCTCCCAAGCAGATACCTTGAAGCTCTATGACTTTATTCTTTTTACGAAACAATCCCATATTCTTAATCTCCTATCTTACATCTGTATTCAACAGCATATCATGTCCCACGCATAACACCAAACGTCTTGCCTTTACACTTTCTATCAAAGTATAAAGGATATCCAAAGGAACCAAGAACATGATGAAGGAAAACTTCATAACACATTCCCTTAAGAAGCTTTGAAACCATGTACGCTTCTTCCCGTTGATATTGACCACACGTAGATGAAACAACGCCTTACCAATCGTTTGTCCATCCTGTTTCGTTGGTAGATAAATGAATAGAAAGAAGATGGTAAGTAATGCACACAATAGCATATAATTTGCTTTTGATGCCATTTCTGGATCCATCAAGAATACCTTGTAGGAAAACAGAAAGAGATTGCATAAGACAACGGCGATGACAAGATCAATGAGATAAGCGCACATGCGTTTCATATATAGCTTCATAATATCCTCCTATTGTTTAGATAGATAATCTTCTAAATCTGATTTAATGACAGTAACTCTAGGCCCATAAATAACCTGAATACCATTTCCTTTTTTGATCACTCCTGCAGCACCACTTGCTTTTAAGACATCTTCTTTTACCAGAGATGCATCTACGACCGTGGTACGAAGACGTGTTGCACAACAATCTACATCACTAATGTTTTCTTTTCCGCCTAGACCTTCTGCGATCATTGCGGAAACACTATCTTGTGTAGGTTTGTTTTCAATTGCTTCATTGGTTTCTTTTTTCGCATTTACATCAGCTCTTGTATATAGTTTCGTTTCTTCACTATCTTCTTCTCTACCTGGTGTTTTCAAATTCAATTTTTTGATCAAAAAGCTAAATAAGAAGTAATATACGATAAAGTAACCAATACCGACCAATACGATCATGATCCAATTTGTTTTTGCATTGCCCTGTAGAATACCAAACAAGAACATATCGATCAAGCCACCGGAGAAGGTCATACCTACACCGACATTCAATATATGCATCAACATGTAAGCAAGTCCTGCGAACACACAATGGATGATATAAAGCAGAGGTGCAACAAACAGGAAGGTAAATTCAATTGGTTCTGTGATACCGGTTAACATACTTGTCAATGCTGCGGAAATCAATAATCCACCTACGATTTTGCGTTTTTCAGGTTTCGCACAACGATACATTGCAAGAGCAGCTCCTGGAAGTCCAAAGATCATCAATGGGAATTTTCCTGACATAAAGCGGGTTGCTTCTACGCTAAATCTTACTGTATTTGGATCAGCTAATTGTGCAAAGAAGATATTTTGTGCACCTTCGATAGTTTTTCCAGCTACCATCATGGTACCACCGACACCTGTTTGCCAGAAAGGTAGATAGAATACATGATGTAAACCAAATGGGATCAATGCACGTTCCATCACTCCATAAATGAAGGTACCGAAGTATCCGGATCCTCTTACGACATCACCGATGGCATAAATTCCTTCTTGAATAAATGGCCAGATGTAGAACATTGCGATACCTACGAATAGATATACAATAGCAGTTATGATTGGTACAAATCTTGTTCCTCCGAAGAAGCTCAATACTTGTGGTAACTTGATCTTATAAAATTTATTGTGTAATGCCGCAACACCAAGACCTACGATGATACCACCAAACACACCCATTTGAAGTGATGTGATACCAACGACAGAAGTAACTGATCCATTTGGAAGGGTTGCTGCTGCACCAGTAATATCCAGCATAGCGCCAATGGCAGTATGCATGATGAAGAACCCTATGGCACCGGCAAGAGCCGCTACTTCTTTTTCTTTCTTAGCCATACCAATGGCAACCCCCATCGCAAAGATGATCGGTAGATTGGCAAATACAATATCACCTGCGCTACTCATAACCTTTAAAATCGCATATAAGAAGGTACCCTCACCAAGAATCGCTTGTAAATGATATGCCTCTACCATCGTGGCATTTGTGAAGGAACCACCAATTCCTAAGAATAATCCAGCAACCGGAAGAATGGCGATTGGTAACATGAAGCTACGTCCTACTCGCTGTAGAACTCCAAAAATTTTGTCTTTCATTTGTTTTTTCTCCTTTTCTATCGGTAAAACTGACGGGTGCCTTCGTTGAACGCGCGCTATTCAACAACAAAAAAGGCACTAACCTTGGATCATACAGATATATCTTATCTGTAACTCTTTCCATCGTTAATGCCTGCTTTACCAGTAACACACGTTCCGTTCAATTTTTACAATCACATTCTAGCACTGTAAGCGGTTGCTGTCAATAGCTTTTTTTATTTTTTTTATGAGATGTAAGCGATATTCATCCTTGATGATGTTTCATTTGAACCTTTAATTTTTTTAAAATTCTTTTCTCCAATCGTGAGATATAGGATTGTGAAATTCCAAGGCGTTGTGCAATATCCTTCTGAGTTAATTCTTCATGTTCGATCCCATAACGCATTTGTAAGATCATTCTTTCACGTTCTTTTAAGGTTCCCATTGCCGCCAACAATTCTCTTTTATTTTCATTTTTTTCAAATTCTTTGGTCACAAGATCGTCATCAGTTCCTAAAATATCGCTTAACAATAGCTCATTGCCATCATAATCCACATTCAAAGGTTCATCAAAACTGACTTCTACCTTTCTTCTACTTTTTTTCCTTAAAAACATCAAAATTTCATTTTCAATACAACGAGAAGCATAAGTGACCAATTTGATGTTTTTATCCCTTTTAAAGGTGTTTACTGCTTTGATCAACCCGATAGAGCCGATACTGATCAAATCTTCCATAAAGATCGGATTGGTTTCGTAACGTTTTGCGATATAAACGACCAATCGTAAATTATGTTCGATCAATGTGTTTCTGGCTTCTTCATCACCATCCTCTAATGCAATCAATGCTGCTGTTTCCTCTTCCTTACTCAATGGTTTGGGAAGGACGTCATTTCCTTGAATATAGAACACATCCATTTGTGTATCTTTCCCAAACAACAATTTCCAAAGCTTCCATAGTTTTTTCATTTCATCACCCCAACGTCATAGCGTTCATATTCAAGAGTACCTCACAGTCAAAGGGAAGTTTCAGCTTTCTCTCACAGCTCACATAGACCTTGTGTGCCGGACATCCATCAATGCTTAGCTGACAGGGATAACATCGGATCGTTCCATTGCTCTGTATGGTATTCATCACTACCAATTCTATGCCTGCTGCGTCAAAATATGACGAATATTTCGCATCAAGGAATACCACAGGTATCCCCTTATGACACAACAGATTCCCACTATCTAAATAACCTTTGCATACCATTTCCTGATCATTTACTTTCAATCGTGTGCAATAAACATACTCTCCTCTTGCCAATAGATTTTTCCATTTATATCTCAACATGATCCAAAGCAATGCGTAACATAACCATACCTCCCATATTTGTGCATCTATCGGCACAAAATAAATGCCGTTATGAAAACTTCCTCGATACCACGCAAACATGCTGAAATAACAAAACCAACGAAAGGCAAGTCCTAAAAGATATACTTTTTTCACATAGCGAAAGCTCTTGAGAAAAAAAAGAACTTCAATCAAAAGAACAAGTAGTTCTGCATATGGAAAAAAAAGACAGCCACAGATCGAAATAGCTATGCTATAACCTTGTACCTTACGCAAACTGATCGGTTTTGCGCACCAATAGGCTGCCAATCTCATACTGAGGTAAATAGTAATGGCATTCCATAGAAAGCTGATTTCCACATAACTCTCCATGTGATCCTTCCTTTCTTCGATATTATAGCCTTGTACCATAGGAACAAGTTGTCGAAGAATGAAAAAAGGAAACTTTTTACGGTCTCCCTTATAATAGCTTTTCAAATTCAGACGCCGGCATTGGGCGATAAAAGTAAAATCCTTGCGCAACATGACAATGCACCTGATATAATAATTCCAATTGTTCTTTGGTTTCTACTCCCTCTGCCACACTATCCATCCCCAATAAATTGATCAGATCCATGATACCCTCAATGATCAATTTACTTCTTTCCTTTGTCTGTTCATCACTTTGCAGGAATACTTGATCCAATTTGATGATATCAATAGGAATTTCCTTCAACATATTCAAAGAAGAATAACCGCTACCGAAATCATCCATTGATACAAGAAAGCCATAGGATTTTAGCTCCTTGACCAAAGCAATCAGTTTATCCGGATCATCCAACATGGTACTTTCGGTGATTTCCAATTCTACATAAGCGGTATCTACCTCATGAAGCATTGCCATATCATAAATACGTTTCGCAAAGCCTTCTTGGAAAATATAAGTACGTGATAGATTAACAGAAACAGAAATCGGTGCGTATTTTTTCTTCCAAGAAGCCATATAGCTTAATACCGTATCCAAAACATACATGTCCAAGACCTCTAAAAAACCATTCTTCTCAAAGATGGGAATAAATTGTCCCGGTGAGATCAACCCTTTATATGGATCTTTCCAACGAACAAGAGCTTCTGCCGCAACGACTTTTTTGGTTTCAATTTCTACCTTAGGTTGTAGATATACGATGAATTCTCCATTATCCAAAGCACTTTGCATACGTTCTTCAATCTGCTTTTCTTTTAACAGTTGTTCATACATATCATCGCTATAAAAAGAAATAAACTGTTTACGATCCTTTTTGATATCATTTTTCGCATAAATCGCTTTATCCAAACATTTCATCAGATCATAATCAAATTCTTCTAATCGATATACACCAAATTGCATAGAGAATTTACAACCTGGATGATGTCTTGTAAAATCATTTTGAATTTCTGCGTAAATCTTACTAATTCGTGAGGTGATCGCATCTTTTTCATGATCCTCTAAAAAGATTGCGAAACGATCCTCGCTGATTCTAGCAGCCTGTTCTCCATCTTTTAAATACAATTTCACACCATACATAATGGTAATCAATAAATCATCACCATTGGCATAGCCATAGATCTTGTTAAACATTTTGAAATCACAGATATCAAATTCAATCAGACAAAATTTATCTCTTCGAGATGCAGTCGTTTCTAAAAGTTGACTGACTTCCAACTTGAATTTATTAAAATTATCATGCCCGGTCAATGCATCCGTGAATAAGACCTTCTCCATTTTATGTTGATTTCGCTGATGAAAATAATAAAATACGATAAAGAATGTGACTGCCATGATAATGATGATAAACCATGTTAAAAATGCTACTTGAGAAAATGATGAAATCCTTGTGGATACCACGGATGTCGGTACGATCGTCACGACATACCATTCATTATATCCCAATGCTTCAAAAGATAAATAGCATTCTACTTCTCCATGTCGAAATTCAATGATACCACTGCTTTCCTCTTGATTAAAGAAATTAGGATTTCCTGCATATTCCAACTCAGCTAGGTCATCTACCCCTTGTAAGATGGTATGCTCATCATTTTGTAGAATGATTTTTCCTTGTTGATTGGCAAGGATGGAAAAACCTTGTTCATTGAAGCTATCCACCAATAAATTATCCTGAAATTCTTTTAAGCTCTTCACAAAGAACAATACCCCTTGTATATTTCCATTCTGATAAATAGGTGCCGCATAAGCGTTGATCTGAGTGCCTGTTGTTATTAGATCATCCATCACCTCAGAAACATTGCTTTCCCCTTTGATAGCCTTTTGAAAATAGGAACGAGACGATATATTAACATGAGCACCATCCGTAGTATAACAATCACCCTCTAATGTTGCGATCCCAATGCGCTTAAAATGATTGATCTCCACTAGTCCTTTTAATTGATCAACCATTTGTTTTGGTTTATCTAACGTTTCATTTTGTAGTTGTTGTGCCAAAGAATCCGCAAGGATCAAATTATCTTCAATGCGATTTTGCATCATTGTTTTATTTTTCTCACTGATTTCATTGATGTTTACCATCAATTCTTCACTAATTTGATGATCCAAATAATCCATATAAAAATAAGCCATAACACCAAAAAGGAAGACAGTCATCACTGCCACGAAGAAATAAGGATAGAGTTCTTTTTTCTTTTTCATGTCTTACAGCTCCTAACCTTCTTTATTATACACTATTTTCCAGTTTCTTCACAATCGACTTTATCATTTCCTTTTAATTTTACTAAAAAAAACAATAAATTACTAAAAAAGGGACCATGTCCCTTTTTCCTTAATTAGTAAAATTATCAAAATAACCTTGAACCAAAACGATTGGCGTACCTTTATCACCTGATCCACTTGTCAAATCACATAAGGAGCCGATCAAATCGGTCAATCTTCTAGGAGTGGTTCCTTGAGAAGCCATATCTCCAACTAGATTGTCATCCTTTTCTTTAATTTTCTCTTCAATAGCTTGTTGTAATTGTTCACCGCTTAATTCTTTAAAATCATTATCTGCTAAGTATTTCAGTTTCAATTCATTAGGCGTTCCTTCTAACCCTGATGTATAAGCAGGAGAAACACATGGGTCCGCAAGTTCCCAAATCTTTCCTACAGGATCTTTGAAAGCACCATCTCCATAAACCATGACTTCAATATGTTTACCACAACGTTCTAACAGCTTCTTCTGTATCTCATTTACCAATGGACGACAATCTCTTGGAAATAGCTTAATACTATCTTCCGTAGACTTATTAGAACCTAATAGTCCGAAATTTTCATTATATCCGTTTCCATCAATGGAAGCATTTAATATATCATCTAATCCACATACTCTTTGTGCTCCATGTTCTTTTAAGATGCGTTTTGTTCTGGCACGAGTATGAATATCACAAGTCAATACATTTTTGGTATAGTTCAAAATGGTTTTTGCGTTATTGGCAAAGATGATTTCCACATCACAATGTTCCTCTTTGATCAAATTCTGGTAATATTCTACATAATCTACACCTGTAAAAGCATGCTTGTTTTCTCCGAATAATGCACGATATTGTTCTAAAGACAATACATCACTGTAAGGATTAACACCAGCACGATCTAAATCATCTACACTGATCAAATGATTTCCTACTTCATCACTTGGATAGCTCAGCATCAAAACGATTTTTTTCGCTCCTCTGGCAATTCCTCTTAAACAGATCGCAAAACGGTTTCTGCTTAGGATCGGAAATATCACACCGATGCTCTCTCCACCAAGTTTTTCTTTGACATCCTGTGCAATTGCATCGATACTAGCATAATTACCTTGAGAACGAGCAACGATAGATTCTGTTATAGCGACTACATCACGATCACGCATCTCAAAGCCTTCTGATTCAGCTGCCTCTAGCACACTGTTCACAACGATTTCTGCCAGATTATCACCTTGACGGATAATAGGACATCGAACGCCGCGAGAAATTGTTCCCACTTTTCTTTCCATGTTTCTCAAACACCTTTCCTTCATTTAAACGCTCACACGCAGAATAATTATAGCTTAATTCAGAAAAAAAGAAAAGTCTAAAAGAATCCCCATCGACTTTTCTTCTGTGGTAAAAAGATAAATTCTACTTGAATATGGTCTTCATCCATATCGATTACTGCATAAGAAGGACCTCTTCCATCCCTACTTCTCCATATAGATCCGGGATTGATGATTCTCACACCGTCTATCGTATCATCTGCGGCAATGTGCGTATGTCCATAAAATACAACATCACAATCTAAGCTTTTCGCCTTCAGTGCCATTTGTTCCAAACGTTTAGAATACATAAAATGATGAGAATGAGTTACATAAATACCATGTCCGCCGATATGCAGCACTTGTTCCTCGGGATATTCATAAAAGACATCATTGTTGCCTCTTACGGTCACAAATTGCGGAAAGCATTCCGGATATGTTTCGATATCTCCACAATGCACATATGCATCTGCATCGGGATACTGTTTTAATATCATTTCTAAAGCATCATCTTTACCATGACTGTCACTGACTAAGATAACTTTCATTTTGATCACCTACTGTAGTAAGTATACCAAACTTTAAGAAAAGAATAAATATTTCTATTGTTTTTTTGAAAATAATCAAAACTTCACAACATTATAAACGACATCATTCATGGAAACAGGTGTTTCATCCCCACCAAGAGAAACCACAACACCATCTACCAATACTTGGACCTGTTTTACCTCATCCAAGGACAACAAAGAGAGTGTCAAAGAATCATAGACATCTTGTTTCACACTTTGATCAGCGCCTAAAATATTTTTATTCAATGAAACCTTCATCAACCCCTGTTCAAAGCTGACATCTTCTAGTTGCACACGATCTTTTACCATTGGCTGTGTTAACGTACTAGATACCGAAACATCCTCAACGATTTCATTCACTTGTGAAGTCATAGATGATCTGGTAGCCGGATATCGTTTGCTTTTAGGTACCATATACGTATTCCCCAGTATTTTCTTTGTATAGAACACCGTCAACTCATCACTGTTATGCAACGTACTTGCAGCCGTTTCAAAATGATTGATGCCAATACTACGATTCAATACTTCCGGAATGGGTGTATTGGCTTTCGGCATTGCCTGAAGTGCTTCTTGATTCATCGATAAACTAACCTGCTCTATATCATGAAATTGCGTAACGCCCCAAGTAATGGCTTCTAACACCCGTAATTCGTTCTTCTCATCATAGTTTTCTAAACTATCTGTAAAATCAAGATTGGCAATTCCCTCTTGTATTTGTATCTGTGAAGGCACTACTTCTGATTGAAACAAAGGTTGAAACCCTTTGATTTGTTGCTTCCCACTCATGTAACCAAACATCATGACGATTTTATCTTCTTCATTCATTTCTTCATTCACAGGTATGCTGATCGGTACCAATGTTTGATCCTTATCCATAAGATAAACCTGGATATGTTCTGTTTGATCCTCTGTCTTGATTACCGATGTCGATTTCTCTTCTTGCGGAAAATATCGTACCGACAAATAGGCAATCATCGCAATCATGCCAAACATACATGCAATCTGCTTTTTAAAACGCTGCATATGTTTCACCTCTATTGAAGTTTATGCAATCTTATGCACTTTTAGAATAGAAGTCTTCTTTTTAAATTCCAGGACTCTTTCACCACTTAGTGATATCCCATATCTAGCACACAAAAAAAAGAGATTGCTTATACATTCTTAGCAATCTCCCTTCATTTACCTTTTAGGTATTTTACAGATAAGACAACAATATATACTAGCAAAATGAGAGGTACAAACATTGTGGTAGAGCTCATAAAACAATCATGGATAACAAACAATTCCATCCAAACAAAGCAAAATGCAATTATCAAACCGGTTAAGCATAACCAGAAAGTGTCTATTTTCATATTCATCCTCCTAACATTTCTTGAGTATAACTATAGATATCTTCCTACACTTCTATTATAATGCATAGAATCGTGAAATCAACTTTTTTTAACAAAGTAATCCCATTAACATCCAGAGTCAAACGATACGAAAAAAAAGTTATCATACATTCGTTTACACCAATGAATGACAACTCACTTGTTATTTCTCAAATACTTCAAAATTTACTTCTTCCATCGCCTTCTCTTGATCATACATATGTTTTGCCATTTCTTTACCGACATAGCGAAGCGTAAATGGTTGATACAATTTATGCGTAATGGATTCCTTTTGTTTAGGATATCGTACCACAAATCCATATTTATACGCATTTTCCTTGATCCAAGTTGCTTGTTCCTTATCTGCCTCTTCTTTTTTATCTTTATCTTCTTCAGATGAAGTATTCGGTGCCAATGTGATCGTATACCCTAACTGATACTCACTTTGACCCGGATAATCCCAATGTAATAAAAAATCTTTTCCGGGATATTTTTTCTGCATACTGCTCATCAAAGATACTTGATCTTCATAAGATAAATAGCCTGTTGTAATTGTCATATCTCCATAATCTTTTTGATTGATATCCTTTGCTGCTTTCATTAAGCTTTCTAATGGTTTTACCACTTCTTTTTTGATCATGATATCATTGGCATTATCCACTATGGAATCATGTGGCAAGGAAGTAATCGCCACTAAATCAGATGGTTCATACGTATACACCGTATGGGTTTCATCTAAAAGCGTATAACGATATGTTGGATCGGCTATCAAGGATACTTCACCTTCACTTGCATATTCATAACCTTCATCATAAAAACGTGTCAATACATTATAGGAATAGTTCTTCAATAAATCTTGTAGACTTGCATAATCCATACGATCACGATACTTATTTATGAAATTCACGATATACGTTGGCTCTTCTTTTCTTGAATCCATCGCTCTGGTATACCATAATGTATTTTCTAATTGAAACTCTTCTTCTTTGATAAAGGGTAGAAATTGCTGTGGTTCGATTTTCTGTGTGACAAGATAATTGATTTGTTCTGTATCAAATTTATCCAATACAATTGCTCGCTCTTTCTCATTTAGCTCAAATGGATATCTGGCAAGCTCATCATAATGCTGATTCATGATATAAAAACAGCCACCAAACAATATCAATAACGCTAACAGAAACAGTCCTCGTTTTAGTTTCATCACATACACCTCAATAGCCATTATACCATAAACCTGTCGGGTTTCCATCCCTTACTCTCAATGTCTTCTTTGAAATTCCTCTTCCAGAAATACGATATGTAGATAAAATCTACCGTTTTTTTCAAACAAACGACTGTTTTTGATCTTCCATTGATCTAAGATCGGTTGTTTCATCCAAGCATAAGGAAAACACATCATTTGAAACAAGCTGACTCCTCTCCAAACAAACCTTTGATCAAGGATCTGTTCACATTGAAATTGTTTACAGTTATTTTGAATACAAGTTGCCATATGATAGATTTCTTTTTTAGACATGCCGGGCAAAAATCTTTTCGCATAGCCTTTGACCTTTTGTTGTTCCTCATAATGACTTTGGCAACGTTGTTTTTCCTTTACGATGCTTTCATACATAACAACTGTTTTTTCTACCTCCTTTTTCAAATATTGATACTGTGCTTGATTCGTTTTTAATACATAAGTAACCTTTAATTTCTTGTTCATAAAAATACCTCCTATATATTACTACGTAAAAGGAGGTCAAAAATCCTAAAAAATCCCCTGAAAATTTAAATTTTTTCAGGAGATCTCTTATCATAATTTTAATTCATCCAGTTTGATCAATTCTACGACCGCCTGTGCTCGACCCTTGACGCCTAGCTTTAGCATCACATTAGATATATGATTTCGAACGGTTTTATCAGAAATATGCATTTTTTCAGCAATTTCTCTGGTACTGTAGTTATCGATCAAAAGTTCAAAAACTTCTTTTTCTCGTTTCGTCAGTATTTTTTGCGTAGTATTTACCCCCTATACAATATCCTACCTATCTTTATGTTATGCATCTTCTTGATTTTGGTCTGTATTATGCAAAACATTGTATAAGGAAGTTGCGCTCTTACGGGGTATGATCTGGGCAATTTCCTCAACACTTGCTTCTTTTAAGCGTTTCAAAGATTTAAAATGCTTCCATATTTCTTTTTTCCTTACTTCGCCGATGCCCTCTACCTCATCTAATACCGATTTGGTCATAGCTTTTCCTCTCATTTTTCGATGATAACTGATCGCAAAGCGATGCACTTCATCTTGCATCTGCGTCAAAAGGAAAAACAAAGAAGAATCTCGAGGAACGGGTATGATGTTTCCATTACGATCCATCAGATTGCTTGTTCTATGGTTATCATCCTTTACCAATCCACAAAGGGTCAAGGGAATATCCAGAGAATCTAATATTTCCTTAGCGGCTTCGATCTGTAAGTATCCACCATCGACGATCAAAAGATCTGGAAATCTTGCCTGTTCTTTTAATAGTCTGAAATATCTTCGATAAACAACTTCTTTCATAGAATCAAGGTCAGATACATAATCACCTAGTTTATATAAACGATAATCCTTTTTACTAGCCTCTCCATCCACAAAGACCACCATGCCCGATACATTGAATGCACCTGATATATGGGAGTTATCAAAGATTTCAATACGATGGATTTCTTTTTGTAGGATATTGGAAAGCTGTTGCATGGCTTCTTCCTTACGACTTTCCTTTCGTTCTACCAATTCAAATTTTTGTTCATGAGCATTTTTGGCATTTGCCAATACCATATCCACCAATTTCAACTTATCTCCTCGTATCGGTTGTACGATTTTGGTATCTAGAATTTCTTCTAACTGACTGACATCATATTCCTTTGGTATCAAAATTTCTTGTGGCAATGGATTGGCATGATAATATTGCGCCACAAAGGATACAAAAGCATCTTCTTCGCTTTCATATAATGGTTCAATGGATAAGGTACGCTCCAACAATTTCCCTCCACGTACAAAAAAGCCTTGGATCGAAATATATCCTTTATCGACATAATAGCCAAAGACATCTCGATCCTTACGATCCTTAAAGTCGATTTGCTGTTTGGCGGTGACATGATGAATGGCTGATATCAGATCCAATTTTTCTTTCGCTTTTTCAAACGCCAACTGTTCACTGGCTTCTTCCATTTCCTTTTGTAAGGTATCAAGTATCTCCTTGACATCACCTTTCAGAAATTTACGAATTCCCGCTGCCATATCGGTATACACGCTTGAATCGATATCCTGTACACATGGCGCAAGACATTGTCCCATATGATAATACAAACATTCTTTCTTCGGTAGACGTTTGCATTTACGAAGCGGATATAGTCGATTCAACAATTTCACTGTTTCCCATGCCGCACCAGAATCCGGGAATGGACCAAAATACTCTGCTTTCTTATCCTTGGTATTTCTTACGACTTTTAACACCGGAGCCTTTTCTTTGGTCAATTTTAAATAAGGATACGTCTTATCATCCATAAACATGATGTTGTAAGGCGGCGTATGTTTTTTGATCAGATTGATTTCCAGTAACAAAGCTTCTTTTTCACTTCCGGTTACGATATATTCAAAATCATCTATGTTAGATACCAAGCGTGTTGTTTTAAAATCATGAGCACCCACAAAATATTGCCGTACTCGATTCTTTAATTTTTTCGCCTTCCCTACATAAATGATATCTCCATCTTTATTTTTCATTAAGTAACAACCGGGAAGCGCAGGTAAGATTGCCAACTTATCCTGTATTTTTGCCATATTGGCCATATAAATCACCTACTTCTTTTGTTTCAAGGTCACAACAGTGGCACCTAGTCCACCTTCTCCTTGACCTCCCATGACGAAGCTTTCCACTCGTGGTTGATGCTTCAAATAATCATGGACGCCTTTACGCAAGGCCCCTGTTCCCATACCATGAATAATTCGCACACGATACACCTTCGCCAATAAAGCATTATCTAAGTATTTATCAATGATTGGCAATGCCTCTGCTACACGCATACCAATTACATTGACTTCCATAGAGAAGGATTTGAGTTGCGATTTCGTATATCCCTTTCCTTTTTTCTTTTTTTCTACCTGCTTTTGCGCATGAGAAATATCGTGTATCGTCGTATTCATCTTCATACCATTGGTCAAGACACAAACTTTTTCTTTATTGATGGATACGATATCGCCATAATAATTCAACTTATCCAGCTTCACATAATCCCCTAAAGCAAAGGTTTCCTCTTTCTTTTCCTCTACTTCTTCCTCTTCCTCATGCAAGGCATGTAAGTCATGTTTTAATTCCGTGATTTCATGAGGTTTTGCTTCCGCTTTCATTTCCTTTAACAATGCAATGATGTCATCCGCTTCTTCTAATTTTTCTTCCATAGAAGCTTCCGCCTTTTCTTTGATAGAAGAAAGTATCGCTTCTTTTTCTTGCGCTAATTTTGCCTTTTCCTCATAAAGTTGTTTTTGTAGCTTTCTAACATCTTCCAGCTTTTCCGTCAGCTGTTTTTTCATCTCATGCTGTTCCATCAAAGAAGCTTCTAGCTTTTCCATGGTTTCTTCACGTTTGCTCTTAGCTGCTTCCTTACGTTCCTTCGCCTTTTCAAGGATCTTTTCACTTAAGCCATAACGCCTTGCGATTTCAAAAGCATTGGATTGTCCGCTGATTCCTTCAATATAATGATACGTAGGACGTAATTGTTCCATATCGAATTCTACACTGGATAATAACACATCCTCATGATCAGCACCATAGCTTTTCAAAGCCGAATAATGCGTGGTCGCAATGACCATTGCATGTGCATTTCTGAGTGCATCTAAAATTGCCACCGCAAGTGGCTCTCCCTCTTTTGGATCGGTACCACTACCAAGCTCATCCAACAATACAAGAGAGCGAGGCCCGGCATGTGCGGTAATATATGCCATCTTAGAAATATGCGAAGAAAATGTTGACAAAGATTCCCGTATGGATTGATCATCACCGATATCCACATAGATACCATCAAAGAAAGGAATGACACCAGCTTGTGCAGCAATCGGAAAACCACACATCGTCATTGCCGCAAATAAACCGATCGTTTTTAATGTAACGGTCTTTCCTCCCGTATTACTACCTGTAATCAATAAAGAATGATAAGGCGGTTTGATTTCATACGTATTGGATACGACCTTATCTGCATCGATCAAAGGATGACGGGCTTGATGAAAATATAAACGCTGATCGCTATCATCTACTACAGCGATACAGCCATCAACCTGCTTTGCCCAACTTCCTTTCGCAAAGATACTATCTAATAATGCATATGTATCTAAATTGCCTAATTGTTCATAGCCGATTGCCGCAACTTGATTGCTGAGTAAAGCAAGGATACGTTCTATTTCTTCCTTTTCTCTACTTTTTAAGCTTTGTAAACGGTTATTGAGATTCACAAGAGAGCGAGGCTCGATATATGCAGTCTGACCACTTGCACTCTCTCCATGTAACATACCATCTACACTGTTTTTCTCACTGATTTTTACTAACACACAAGTACGATCATTTCTTATGGTCGTAATGGTATCCATCAATTTCGCATTGTTCTTGGCAATAAATCGTTGGACCTCACTTGTGATTTCTTGAAGGCAAGCTTGCATACTTTTACGTAGCTGTTTCAGTGTAGCACTCGCTTGATCAAAGATTTCATAATTTACATTAATACAGCGCTCAATCTCAGTAGCACAGGATTGATGATCACTCAAGGAATCTACCAATTCCTTCACATACGGTGTTTCTATTTCACTATTTTTCATGTATCTGCGCATTGCTTCACTTGCTCTGATGCTCTCTGCAATCTGTCTTAATTCTTGAGGACGTAGGGTAATCCCTTTCATGGCATCCTCCACACTTTGTGCGATATCCCTAACACCACCAAAAGGCATGGTTCCATAACGCACCACAAGGTCAAAGGCTTCCTTTGACCGCTTTAATTCTCGATCTACCCAAAGTTTATCAAAGGTTGGATAGGTTTCTCTGATTTTCTTTTTACCTAACGTAAAGGCACAATGATGTGCAATCTGTTCCTTTACGACATCTAATTCTAAGGCAATCTGTTTATCTTTCATCATTCACTATCAGGGACGCCAAGATAGCGTTCACCTGTTCCTCCTCTATATTCTGTGAAACAAGCCAGTTTCGGATATCCTCCACTTCTTGTTTGCTCAATGCTTTTTGACGATCCATCATATCGAATAGCACGGATATCTGCTGTAGTGGCTCTTTGGCATAAAACATCAAGAGATCCATGCTTGGTTCACAATATCGCAACAACGTATGTTCTATGATATTCGCTCCATTTGGCACCATTGGCAAAGATAAGACAAGGGATGCCAAAAAGAGTAAGAAAACCGCTTGGATTCCACCCAAACATGCACCCGCAATCTTATTCAATAAGGATACCACGGGAATATCGGATAAAAACTTCAAAATAGGTTTTAAACAAAGAACAACGATATTCAATATGACGAATAATACAACAAAGATAACCAATCGATTTAATTGGTCATAAAGAAAGGCTTCCACAAACGTTCCTTGCAGCGGAATAGAATCTTTGGGATAAAGCGCCAATATCTTTGCCAATGGCTCAGATAACCACCAAGATAACAATCCAACTACCACAAAGCCTAATACACTGACTAGCTTCAATAAAAAGCCATGTCGATATCCACTCCATATCAAAAACACCAAAAAGAGTAAGATTCCTATATCGATCAACATCATATTGTTTTCCATCATTTATACACCCGCTTTTTTGCTTTCTTATTCTACCACATTTTCTCATTTAAATATATGCACCTGCTTGGAAATTATGGTAAAATAGCATGCATAGGAGGTTTTTTCATGAGCACGAAAACAGTCGAATTATCAAAAAAAGAGATGGAACAGCTAAAAGAACGCTATCCTATGGCACAGGTACGTAAAACACCTCCCTATGCTTTGTATCAAATCAAATTAAGTGATTGCGTCATCACTGCCTATGAATCCGGTAAGGTTGTTTTTCAAGGAGATGGTGCAGAATATCACTGTGGAAGTTTTGAAATCATCGAAACAAAGAAAAAAACAAAACAAAGTGGTTCTTTTCGTAAAGAACTATATCCTCAATGTGGAAGTGATGAGGTAGGTACCGGAGATTATTTCGGACCCGTTGTCGTTTGTGCAACCTATGTTGGTAAAGATGATGTCGCATGGCTTCAAAACCTAGGCATTCAAGACTCCAAGGCGGTAGATGATCAAAAAATCAGAGAACTCGCTCCCCAACTGATCGAGCGCCTTCCTCACAGCCTTTTGATCATGAACAACGCAAAATATAACCATATTCATGAAACCGACAATATGGTCGCTATCAAATGTAAGTTACATAACCAAGCCTTTGTTCATTTAAAAAAGAAAGTAGATGTATGGCCTGACTTTGTGATCATTGATCAATTCGTACAAGGAAAAAGCTACTATCGTTATTTAAAAGAAGAACCCGCAGTCATACGGGACATTCATTTTGAAACAAAAGCAGAGAATAAATATCTAGCAGTCGCAAGTGGTTCTATCATAGCACGCTATGCCTTTTTATTAGCATTCGATGCTATGGAATCACGTTATGATTTTAAATTTTTAAAAGGCGCAGGCGCAAAAGTCGATCAAAACATTAAAGCATTTGTGCAACGTTTTGGTAGGGATGAGCTTTACCAAGTTGCGAAGCTTCATTTTGCGAATACAAAAAAAGCACTGGGATCTTAATATCTAGATACCCAGTGTTTTTTCATTCGCTTTTCATACTTTTATGATATGCTCGAATAAACAACCATACCAAAATCAAAGTTGTAAGAATCAATACCATCATATCCCAGAGTGAGATTGAAGATAAGTCCTTCATCATATTAGAAATTTGAGCTGAATAAAGAATTTCGGATATGGTTCGAAGTGTTTCATTGAAATTCGCAAGCATCGGCACAAAAGATAACAGCATCGCAATCGGCATTGCGATTCCATTTGCTCCGGATGAAGAAGTTGATGATAAAGCAATAAGTGCCCCTAATAAAATACTGATCAAAATGCCCAATAAGCAAGATAGTAAAAAAGAAGGGATTGCCAATTCAAAACCAGGTAAAAAAAGAAATACAAGTCCACTTACGAAGCACAGAGTTCCAATCAAAAAACCATGAGCAAGTAAATAAGTGGATGAGGAAACATTGGCATAAGCTAGGTTTCGTACGATCTGATGCTGCTTTTGTTCACTAAGCAAATTCACCATAACAGTGATGGGAGTAAACACCACATGCATGGTCGCAAACACTGTGATAAAGAAAGACGCCTCTTCCTTCATGCTGATAGATAATATGAATGCAATACATGGATAAACAAGAAACAAACATAAAACTTGTAAATTTTTCAAGATATCTTTACTTTCCATGATTACCAAAGCCATCATCCTACTTACCTTCATGTTCATTTTCCTTTCTTTTTGTCATTTCCATAAAAACCTGTCGCAGATCCGGTTCCATGGAATGGATAGATATGATATCCTTTGTTTTCATCAACTCCCCAAGAAATTGCGCACTTGCCGGTTCATTTTTTAATTCGATAACACCATGACGCAACGTATGAACACGAATATGGTCATATAGTTGATGAGTAGCACATAAAGAAGGAATGGTTCCATATGCAATGATATTTCCTTCATGAAGCAAAGCAACATGATCACATAATTTGGTAGCTTCTTCCATATTATGAGTGGTTAAAAAGATGGTCGTACCCGATGCATGAAGCTCTTTGATCAAATCATGTATTTCATTCATTGTGTTAGGATCTAGACCATTGGTCGGCTCGTCTAAAAACAAAAGCTTAGGTTGATGTAAGATAGCTGCCGCAAAAGACAAACGTTGTTTCATGCCATTCGATAATTTTTCTACCGTAGTTTTTCTATGCTCATATAAAAGCACTCGCTTCAACACCTCCATAACACGCTCCTTCGAAACCTCATGTAGCTTCGCAAAGAAACACAAATTATCCCAAACACTTAGTCTATGATAAAAGCCATCTTGATCCAAAGACATACCGATAAGCTTTAAAATATCGCCTTGATGATCTCTTGCCTCCATACCGAAAACGTGAGCACTGCCTACATATTGTAGTTGCGAACAAAGCGCTTTGATCAAGGTGGTCTTCCCTGCGCCACTTGGCCCCAACAAGCCGAAAATTTCTTTCTGTTCTACTATGAGATCGATATTCTCTAATACCAAATGATCTTGAAAAGATTTGCTTAACTGTTTGACTTCAATTGCGTTCATAAGACATCCTTTCTTTGCGCATCTTTTAAATGCGCATTATATTTCTTCTCGTCGTGTTTGGTTTTTCCATAAAGGATCCCCACAGTCATCACAAAACATATAAGAAAACATATGACAAATCCAAACCACGCTTCTATCACATCGGATGGAAACCATTGAAACCCTAAGATAAACAGAGCAGTCGTGATACCGGATAATAAAAACATCCAAACAACTTTTATCAAAAACCGATGTTTCTGCATATACGTAGAGTGAAATAAAAACTGATCAAAACATGTTATCATCATGCTCAATAACATGATTTCTCCCATACTAACAAATGTCAACCCTTGGGTTCCCAATAAAAATAATGCCGATATATTCTTTCCCATGTCCCCGATCAAAGAACCTAAGATCGATATTGCAATCATACTCATCGTGAAATTCATACATAATCTTGAAAAAAATGTTTGCCGATTCATTTTCTCACCCCTAACTTTTGCTTTAGTATTGGCGCATATTGTCTAGATACATATAATTTTTTTTCATTTTCCATTGTTACCTCTATTCTGCCATCAAAATCAGGCCTCAAGGATCTTATCTTTTGAAAATTGATGATCGTAGATTTATTCGCCCGAAAAAAACCACATTCCATAAACTGTTCTTCGATTTCATATAAACGAAGTGTAGTCTCATAAACAAGAGTAGAGGAATACAAGAACACATGTTTGTCCATCGTGTCGATATATAATATATCCGCTAGTGGAATCAAATGATCCTCTCCACGGTAAGTTCCTATGATATTTTTTTCTTGAAGCTGTAATTTTGCAATCATCCGCAAGATATCTTCATCCCTTTTTCTACAATGGATCACCACATATGTTTCCTGTAATGTTTCATCTTCTATGATTTTTATTTTCAATGTGACACCGCCTTTGATATCATTTAGTCTATCATGAAAAAAAGAAGGCGTCACTTCCTTTCTCTTAAGTTACATAAATTTTGAACCAAGTTACCGGTTTTATCAGCTAGACATGATCATATTGATTCTTTTATCAAATCTTCCCTAATATATTTAGATATGATGTCATTCCTATTACGACAATACAAGAATGCTCCTTCTTTATTTGCATATACTTTCGTTCCCCATTCTCAATTTGACTCTTTTTTGATTGGCAAGTGTGAAAGGATCAGAAGGAACACATATGAACGGTTTATAACCTCCGACTTTTTTTGTGTTATATCGTGATATGATCTTTAAATGCTCTTCCAATTCAGCTCTGTTTTCTTTGAACATCCATGAAACAAACCAAACAACAGCATCATAGATTAAACAAGTCAAATTACAGAACGTTTTCTTTTAAGGCATCCTCATCTTATTCACCTACCCTTTCGTGTCATAGAATACAAGATATCTACATAAATAACTTTACCTTTTTTATAAGAAACGATACAAGAAACAGAAAAAAGGACTGTAACGAGTGGTCCTTATCCTTAGACGAATCGTTACATGCCCTTTCTGATTATACGATAGATGTACCACCATCAACAACGACATATTGTCCGGTTACGTAAGATGAAGCATCACTAGAGAAGAAAAGGATGGTACCATTCAATTCTCCTTTTTTACCGGGTCTTCCTGCTGGACATAAATGAGCGTATAGATTCATAAAATCAGCTGATTTGAATAACGTATTTGCAGTCATTTCCGTTTCAAACAATCCCGGACAAACCGTATTTACGGTAATCCCATAACGGGCATAGCTTGCGGCCATTCCCTTTGAAAGACCTAAGACAGCGGCTTTTGATGCATTATAATTATGACGAATAAACATATCATCCTTGTCTGCAATCAAGCCATTTATGGAACTGATATTTACGATTTTTCCATATTCCTGTTTCATCATAATAGGAACAACATATTTACTGACGAGGTACATTCCTTTCACATTGATGTCCATCCCTTTTTGCCAATCTTCTTCGCTCAATTGATGAACACCACCACGAATCGCCGTTCCTGCATTATTTAATAAAATATCGATATGGGAGAAGGAATTCATTGCGATATCAATCGCTTCTTTCACCTTTTCTTCCTTTGTGACATCACAGACGATGGCAATAGCCTTTCTGCCCATTGCTTGAATTTCATTTGCGACTTCTTCCAACTTCTCCAACCTACGAGCCAATAAAACAACATCAGCACCAGCCTTTGCATAAGCGATGGCAGCATCCCTTCCTAATCCACTAGATGCACCAGTAACAACTGCGACTTTACCATTTAATTCAAACATATGTGTGTCCTCCGTTTCTATAAGAATTGAGTTCTTATACACACATTATGTTCCTGATTTCAAGTTATGTCTATCCATTTACATTTCTTTTTTTCTGTCGCTATACCATATGCATCTATTGTACAAACCGAAGTAAAATAAAACCATTCACAGCGTAAATCTATGAATCACAAAAGAAAGGTTCTGACGTGGAAATCATTTGGATTTCACAATATTCAGAACCTAACTCCATTTCTTCAGTAGCGAGGAAATAAAATGCAAGCTTATTCTTTAAAAACTCTTTGATCAGGGTAGTTTTTTCAACTCTACGTCGTCCATAAATGACCACAAAACTTCCATCTCTGTTATATTCTTCCTTCAGTTTTGACAATTCATTTTGTCTTCCTATAAAATTCATCCATCTTCCTCCTCTCATAAAACGAATTATGATAAATTAATTATGATAATATTATTTATAATATACATCTATCAGATGAATTATCAAGGAAGCTTACTCTTCTACTTTACAAAACATCCCTACCTTTTTAAATTTTAATTTAAAATCAGAAATGAAAACCATAGGTAAGTGGATCACTTTCATCTACCACATTTGTTGCCTATCCAATCACATAAGCACTTCCTGTTATCATGAATTGAATGTCAAGGATTACCCCAATCCTTATGGTTTCTTGAATTATCCCTTTAAACTTTCAAAAGTTGCGAATTCAATTTGATGTTCCTTTACCCAAGCTAATAAACGTTCTTTACATTACGCATTTATTTCAATGGGTCTAATACTCACAAAGCTGGAATGATATGAATCCTGAATTTCACAAAGATTACTATCTCAGCATCTGTTTCCATCCATTTTTACTATATTTCATACTCATCACTTCCAACACTACCACATCATAAATCCTAATATGAGAAGTGATGCAAAAAAAAACAGCATTTTTCCTATGCTGTCTCTCATGCTGTTTTACCCTAATTCTAGTAAGAACTCCTACCTCATCAGCATTCATAATCTTTCTATCAGCGATCTTGCTATATGCTTTGACTATACATTCTCTTTTTTTATGATAGACAATTCCATACGATAAGGAAGCTGTACCAACTCTACACCTGCTGCCTTCAACATTCGTTTACTAGCCTTGGTTCCATCGGTATCCGCATATTTATCTGATTCATAAACAATACGAGAAATACCGCTTTGAATGATTGCTTTCGCACATTCATTGCATGGAAATAAGGAAACGAATATACTACACCCGTGTAGATCAGCATTGCTGTTTAAAATTGCATTTAATTCCGCATGAACGACGAATGGATATTTGGTCTGTGAAAATTCTCCATCACGATCCCATGGAAATTCATCATCACTACAGCCATTAGGAAACCCATTATAACCGATTCCTACAACTCTATGCTCTTTACTTACGATCACTGCTCCTACTTGTGTAGAAGGATCTTTGCTACGTTTTGCGCTCAAATGAGCCAATCCCATAAAATATTCATCCCATGTTAATACATCTTTACGTTTCATTCCAGTTCCTCCTTCGCATATTGTTTTTGAAACATTGATGATAAATAATTGGCATATGCATTCATTGGTGTATTACGATACACATCGATCAATGCATCATCTAATTCTTTTCGAATAGGTTGTACCTCACTAACCTGTGTACATAAATAACCCAAAGCTACAAGCAGTATACTACCTGCAATACGAATATGTTTCTTAACTTCAAACAAACGGCGATTACCAGAGCATAAGATACCAATAAATAAGCCTGTCAGCACTCCACCTAACATACCGATCATAGGTACACCGGATACAAGCATCATCAATATTGCATACCAAATGATACGAAAAGCTGATAATCGTACGGTTGGTAATCGCCAAGCTCCATTACCGATCAAGGCCACAAAATAAGCCGCAATCAACCCTAATACACCAGCACTGATGCCATAGCTTAAAGTATTTTCAGCTGCCGCAAAAACAAATAAATTGCCGATCCATATCGAAGATAAAAAAATCAAGATATAGTATTTTTTAGGATACATTCGTTCACAAAGCTTTCCTATATGAAAAAACACATAAAGTTCTATGATCAATTGAAAAACATCACCATGCACGAAGCCTGCGCTTATCAAACGATAAAACTCATGAGCGGCAACTACATTCATCTTATAATAACCACCAGTTGCCACAACTCCCAACACTGCATTTTTTGAAAGCAGGGTCAAAACAAAGGTAGCGATAAACCATATGATACAAATTGCCATTAAGATCATCGTTTGTTTAGGTCTTGCGGCTTTTTTAGCTCGTTCCAAACTTGCCTTTTGTTGTTTTACATGGGCTTCTTCTATTTCTTTTGTAATCGTCGCAAACTCAGTTGTTTCATCTTTTACATCATGAATCACATGATCAATACCGGGAAATACGCTTAAAATACGTGCATTACTGATTTCATCTTTCGTAATTCGGATCTGGGTCATTAAGGCATTATCCACCAAAGCGCATTTTGGATTGGTATTTAAAATCATGATCGGTCCTTCTCGATGAATCAGATTCAATATAATACGATGAACATTTCGTATATACTCTGTATCAGAAAGTGTACATGCATTTTCCTTACTGGAAATGCGTAGCACAGGATAATTCTCTTGTTTGGGGTTCATCAACCAAATATCATCCTTATGCTGTTGTACTCTAACGATCTGATACTCATAATTGATAATCAGATACCGCAATAATTGCATAGCATATAGATCATATGTTGATATGTCCATTTACATCACCCCTCTTTGGCACGCAATTCCTTCAGTATCGTTTCAAACTGCTCAGGTAATGGTGCCTCAACGGTGATTTGTTGCTGTGTCCTTGGATGCACAAAAGTTAATTGATGTGCATGTAATAGCTGTCCATTGGTTTTCATCGTCTTACGATAGCTATATTTTTCATCTCCGACAACCGGATAACCGATGTATTGCATATGTACACGAATTTGATGCGTTCTTCCTGTTTCAAGTCTACATTCTACTAAGGTATACTCTTGAAAACGTTCGATCACCTTAAAGTGTGTTCTGGCATCCTTAGAATTCGTAGAAGTAACTGCCATTTTTTGACGATCATTCACATCACGTCCGATTGGAGCATCAATGGTACCGAAGTCATGAGGAATGACACCATGTACCAACGCATAATACAATCGATTCACACTTTTGGTCTGTAGCTGTTTCGATAAGGAAGCATGTGCCATATCATTTTTCGCAACGATCAATAGACCCGTGGTATCTTTATCAATACGATGTACAATTCCAGGACGAAGCACACCATTGATCCCGCTTAAATCCTTTACATGATACAATAATGCATTCACAAGAGTACCATGCTGATTGCCATTTGCCGGATGAACGACCATTCCCTTTGGCTTATTGATTACAATGACATCTTCATCTTCATATCGAATATCTAAAGGTATCGCTTCCGCTTCTACATCCATTTCTCGATCATCCTCTATCTGTAAAGAAATCTCATCATGGACCTTCACTTTATAATTTGCTTTCCCGCTTTGCCCATTCACCAAAACCTTACCTTCTTCGATCAATGACTGAATTCGGCTTCTTGATAATTCTTCTTCACTACTTGCGATATACTTATCCAATCGCTGTTTCGCATCCTCATCGGTTACGATTAATTTTACTTCCTTCATACTTTCACACCTCGCTCTTCTAATAAAATATCAATAATAATCAAAAACACTCCAAAGCAAAGTGCCATATCCGCAACATTGAATACAGGAAAATCATATCCCAAGATGATAAAATCAATAAAATCTCGCACATATTGAAACATCAAACGATCAATTAGATTGCCGATGGTTCCTGCCGCCATACAAACGATACCGGTCTTAAACATCACATCTTGCTTTTCACTACGTACATAAAAATAAATCATTGCTACTAGCGCAATCGCTGTAATGATATAGAAAAACCACATTTTACCTTCCAGCATGCTCCATGCTGCTCCTGTATTATGTAAATAGGTTATTCTGAAAAAACCAGGAACGATATCCATAGACTGTTGTAGCTTCATATTCGCATCTACTGCGAATTTACTTATTTGATCTATTGCCAATAAGACAATCAATAAAATCCCATGTTTTACTTTCATGAAAAAAACACCTTTCCATCATCTATACTCATAGATACCTAGTTATTGTACTACAAAACCAATTAATCCGCCACATTTTGTTAAACAGGAAGAAGCAAAAACACAATACTTTACTTAAGCCTTTCCTTATTCATATAAAAAAATCGCTCCTTGGCGATTTTTTACTACATTTTATCAAAGAAATGAGATCATTAGGAAAGTTTATAAATAAGGAGGTTGAACGCAACATACGCTCATACGTAAGCTCTTCCTTTCATAAAACGTATAGATTTTTTAAATCTGTTGTTAGTATACCATCACTTTCAGATATTTTCAATAACTTTTTCAATTTTTATTCATTATTTTTCTGAAAATAGTTTCATCTGGCATTTCGATAGATTTGTTCCATATCTTTTTGTGTCAATGATTTTACACATCCAATCGTTCGCTTTCCAAAAAAGCTACACTTATATGCTAGATTTTGACAATCATCATCACTTAACTTTATACCGAGTTCTTGTATGGAAATCGGCATTTGGATCGTTTGGAAGAATGCTTCCATACAACGTATCCCTTCCTTTGCACAACTTAGTTCCTCTTCTATGTTTAGATCAAATAGATTTCTAACTAAGCTGGCAAAGCGTTGTGGATCTTCATCAACCACATAACGTGCCCAACTTCCCCAAATCGCACTAAGTCCTGCCCCATGTGCAACACCATAAGCTCCACTTAATTCATGTTCCAGCTGATGACATGCCCAATCCCCGATTTCTCTTGGTCCACTCATTCCATTATGAGAACAACTACTGGCCCACATCAATTCTGCTCGGCTATCATAATTCTCTGGTTGTTCTTTTACGATCAAAGCATGATGCATCACTGTCTTTAAAATACCATAAGCAAATTGATCATATAATTCCATTGGCTTCTCTTTTAGAAAATAGCGTTCTAATGTATGCATCATGATATCTACCGCCCCACTCATGCTTTGATAGGTTGATAACGTATACGTAAGTTCCGGATTCATGATGGCAAATTTACAACGACCAAGATCATTGGTCAATCCACGTTTTAATTGCCCTTCTTCCTTTGTGATGACACTGGAATTGCTCATTTCACTTCCTGCTGCCGCAATGGTCAAAATACAGCCGATTTTCAAACAATCCTGAACGACTTTCTTTTTCTCATAATAATCCCAAAGGTTTCCTTCATTTTTAACACCATATCCAATCGCTTTGGCACTATCGATCACGCTACCTCCACCAATCGCTAAAATAAAATCCACTTGTTCTTGTTTACATAACGCAATGCCTTCTTCTACCTTTGATAAGACAGGATTAGCAATGACACCGCCTAGCATGACATAGCTTAGACCTTCTTGTTTCAATAACGCTTCTACTCGTGCCAATAACCCACTCTTCTTCGCACTACTACCTCCATAATGAATCAAGACCTTATGTGCACCTAAACGACGAATTTCCTTTCCTACCCTATCCTCCATATGCTTTCCAAACAATACTTTTGTTGGCGCATAATATTCAAATTGTTCCATTTTTATTCTCCTTTCCCATCATCCTTACACTTTTTTTGCATCCTCGATCAATTTCAAGATATCCTTTGTATCCTTTGGCAAATCCTGCTCATGGATATAAAGATAGCCTGCTTCGCTTTCTACCAATACATCCTTATTCCCATATTCCTCTACGAAATGGTATAGGATGACCTTATCCAATAACGCTCTTTGTTTCACTTCTCGATAATGTGTGATACGTTCGTGAAGGAAAGAGGCAATTGGCGTATCTTTTACCTGAATCACCATATAAGTATCACTTTGTCCTTGATGCATGGTCCACACCTTTACCAAGCTATTTTCTTTTAACGTCTGTATTCCTTGTTGTTCATGGATATGATCCTTATAAATCGAAACCATCCAAAAAGATGCCATCATCACAAGAAATACGCCCATCCCTGCCCAAAAGCGTCGTATCCTTGCTTGTTGTATTGTTAGCTTTGACTGTTTTAATGCCTTTGAATACCGTTGATAACATAAAACACAAATCAAAAACAACAAAAACAATAATACCAATAATAACCCAAACCATAAATACGCAAACACGATCACACCAATCAAACATATGCTATGCAAGATGGTTCTCGTATACACCTTCCACATGAAAGCTTTTCTATCTTCCTTTAACAGCCACATGATATTAGGAAACGTTAAGATCAGCTCATCGATCAATATTGTGACCATCGTTAAAATCTGAAACAAATCACTATCAGATACAAAGAAAGATGCTCTTAATGAAGTATATCCTGTATAGATACAAATAAAGTTGATAATAAAGGTTGCGAAAATAGAACGTATCATGGCCCATACAGTGGTACGAAGACTTTCTCTATTCGCCTCATCATCTACACGAATTTCCATGGCATCTTCTTTACATTTCTTATAAATCTGAATACCATTTTTTTCACAACCGATCGGCTCATACCCATACTCCTCTACAAAGCTTCGATATTCTTTATTTCTTTCATCTTCATTTTTTCCCTTTTCATATGCATAATAATCAACCATATAGGAAGCTTGTTCTACTTTCTTTTCAAACTTCATAAGGCCCGGTAACCCCTTGTTCATCCATACGATATGCCACCCATTTATAGCTTTTTGATTGATATACTCCTCCAACAAAGGATATTCATATAGCTGAAATAATAAGAAACGATAACTTGTTTTCATTTAATTTCCTCCATCCATTGCGCTCCCTCTTCTATCATTTGACGCAACCTTTCATATTCTTCTTTTAACCTGTCTTTCCCCATTGGACTGATCAAATAGGTTCTCTTTCTTCCCTCAACCTGAATTTCATCAATCATACCTTCACTTTCAAATTTTGATAACATCGTATATAAAGTTCCAGGTACAAGCCGTACTCTTCCATGTGTAAGTTCTAAGATAAATTCAGTGATTTCAATCCCACAGCGAGGAGATAATAAGGCAATCAACGTATAATACATTGATTCCGTTAAGGTATCCAACTGTTTCTTAGGCATAACTCCTCCCTTCTATATCGTTTAACGATATTGCTTCTATTTCTACTATAATATCGTTTAACGATATTGTCAATAAAAATAAAACAGGATTTCTCCTGTTTACTCATAATTGATGTTAATATGTGCCTTTGCTTTACTTGAACAAGTAATTCGTATCACTCTTGTGCCATTACAAGAATACAGCTTATGTTCCTTCAAACCTTCTATGATGATATCGATTGCATTGGTAAATGTATTCCAACCTGCTTCAGCCTCATAATGACGATCATTATATCCTTCTACATAATATTCATGTTCTGATACTGTTTGATCGATATAATCCGGAGCTTCTATTTTTACTTTATCACCATAAGATTCATCTATGACGAACTCATAGTCCACATAGCTTCTTCCCATATAAATATTCAAATCTTTTTTTGATATATCAAAGGTATTCACACTGGAATAAAAATGCTTATCATACAGCTCGCAGGCATTGACTGCTGTATAATCCTTTACTTCAAAAAACATCATGGTTCCACCAATTGCCATCATCGTAATTCCGATGATCAATGAAATCAGAAAACGTTTCATTATCTACGCCCCCTTTTCCATAATAATCGATACAATGCACTTAGAAATGCCGAAGTTACGATGATTGCGCCAATCAATAGGAAGTACGCTCCCATCATGGTAAATCCTTCCATACTTAAGACGATCATTGCGCCAAGGGCACAACATAATCCAATGATCACACCCACAAAAGGAATCATCATCAAGCAGAAGAAGATTTTCATCAATGCACTGGCAAATCCTCCGACACGACCTCCTTCATAATAATAGGAATCATAATCCCGTTGTTTTCTATGATAAGGGCGTTCTTCTACATCTTCATAAGAATCTGTTTGTTCATATTCATTTTCTTCCATTCTATCATCCTGTCCGGTTTCTTCACCATTCTCTTTTTTTTTATATTTATGATCATCCTTTTCATCATAAATACTTGAATTTTTTTGACGATAAGTAGTTCTTCCATTTGTGAAATCATGCATGGTATCTTTAAAGTCATCAAACACAGTAGAATCATCTCCACGGAATTTATAACGTTTGATTCTCTTTCTAAACAAATCAACCAATACAATGACAAAGATTGCGATATAAGCTAAGGAAATAACGATCTTCCAAATCGCTGCCAATACATGACCGATCCCAAAGCCGACAATGCTCTTTAAAAGACTTGCGCCAAGAGAAGAGGCAAATTCAAATGGTATTCTCAAGATAAACAGAAAGATCAAGATCATCAAGAATTCAAAAATCAATTTGATGACATCATCTGCATCTAAAGAAGTGAAGCTCGCAAGAAATCGTTTAAATCCATCAAATAATTCATCCATAAAATAATTGAATTTTCTGTCAAAATCATGCTGATGAACACGATCAGTATTGATTTTATAGGCATCCAATATGTCATCAACAAGTTCATCAATATCGCCAAAATCCTCAATTGCTTCCTCCTCACTTTTTCCCTCTTGTACCTTCATTTCTATATGGGTACGATATTCATCAATGATATCTCTTCTTTCTTTTTCATTGATGACCTGTAGTTTTTTATCCAACAGGTTTAAAAATTCATCTTTCTTCATGAAAGCTCACTCTCCTTTATGAAATTATTTACTGTTTCATGGAATTCATTCCACTCACCCAACAGTTCTTTTGTTCGATTCTTACCTGAATCCGTGATCCGATAGTATTTTCTTGGAGGTCCTTCCGTTGATTCTACCAGATACGTTTCAAAATAATGCTCATTGGTCAAACGCTTCAACAATGGATAGATGGTACCTTCATTCACATTGACAACTTTGCTGACCTCTGAGACCAGTTCATAACCATACATATCCTTCTTGTACACAGAAAGTAGCACGATCATTTCTAATACCCCTTTTTTAAATTGTGTATTCACTGGCTCCACCTCCACTACTATCATAATGCTAGTACCTTGTATTGTCAAGTACTAAATTAGTATTGGTACTAAAATAACATCAATACTAAAAAAAAGAAGCACTTAATTTGTGCTTCCAAATCCACCATTTCTTACTTCCATGACCTCATCGTCCTCGGTGATACCAAATGGTAGAAAAATCCCTTGTACCAAAGCTTCTCCTGCATGAATGCTAAGTACCTTTCCTTCATTGGAATCATTGGTTAACTTCACAAAAATATGTCCTTCATTATCAGAATGCACATAATCTTCATCAATGATCCCAACTGTATTATTAAATTGCAATCGATAACGAAAACCTAAGGAGCTTCTAGGATACAACTGTAACACCCATCCCTGTTCCATATACGCTCGTATTCCAGTTGGTAATTTTATTGTTTCACCAGGTTTTAAACTAAAATCGATAGGTGAAAAAAAATCATATCCTGCACTACCTTTTGTTGCTCTTTTTGGCATTTTGATTTCCTCATACACGAGCCTATGATCTGATTCTTCATCAAAAGTATCTTTCCAATCTTTTTCAAACTGTGAAAAGCTAACCTTTTGAAATTTTGCAATTCTATTCATATGATTCCTCCTGTCTTCCATCATTTTATCATAGTAAGCAGAAAAAATCATTTCGTATCTACTGTGCTATCTCAATTTTTTCATTCTCTTTCCCGGGATTTCTTTGAATAACCTTATAAAATAATGTTTGATGTTCAACGATATTTTCTCCATAAGATTTCTTATAACTAAATCTTGGAACCTGATGCAATTGGGTAACGGTGATATAATCTAATACCGTAAATGCACCGAATAATATAAAAACGCATCCTATCATGATCATGATTCGCATGGAAAACTTGAGTAGCATTACTTTCATCTTCATGTAGATTCCGATCAATAATAAGGTTCCTCCAAGGATCGCATAAATGCTTCCCCAACTACTTTCATTTGGGAATATTGCCAATGCTGATATCATAATGAATAAACCAAATGCCATAAATAAAACATTGATGATGTTTTGTTTCGCAAAGCTTAATTCATGTTTACTGTATTCTGCCATTTTTATGGCTGTATCTTTTGTTTCTTGATTCATGTTCTCACTTTTCCTTTCACCATCGATCAGTTCAGGTATGCTAATGTCATAAAATTGGGATAGCTCAACCAATAAACTAATATCCGGCATATTACTACCAGTTTCCCAACGAGATACGCTTCTACTAGATACCTTCAATGTTTCAGCCAACATTTCCTGTGTTAACTTTTTTTCTTTTCGCAATGTCTTTAAAAATTGTCCAACCTTTTGTTGATCCATATGCCGAGATACCTCCTTTCTTTTACAGCATATACCTCATCTATCATTTATTACACGACACAAAGTGAGAAATCTCATGTTTTTTAAAATAGACAAGCTTGTCTGGTGTTGACACCTTCCTTAGAGAACATAAACTATGATAGAACGAATGAATAATTGAACGATTATAAAAATTACGATTACCCTTTTCCATGTTTTTCTAACCGTAAAGGTCTTCATCTTTTTATGTGATAAAAATTGTAATGCTTGTTTCACTTGTTTACCAAACAATCGATAAAAGATATATCCGATCCATACTCCAAATGTGTTAGTGATAACATCTGTAATATCACAAGAGCTTAGTTGTCTTGCAGAAAAAAGTTGAACAATTTCTATAGAACAACTTAGCATGAATCCGCTAAACACAGTACTTTTTAAATCTTTATGGTAAATAAAAGGATACATGATACCGAATGGCACAAGCATTAAGATATTTAACACGATTTGTCTGATAAAATCTCCATTCTCATTGAAATAGTCAATAAATGGTACGAGATTAGCATGTATATGCGATAGATCGATATTAACAAATGGGATGGGGATGATGATAGGAATGATTAAAGTTACACACAGAACGCAATATCCATAACTATATAACAAGCTTTTTACCAAACATTCATATAAATTGTGATTCCATTTAGGTAAGAAAAAAATAAAATATATCATGATTGCTGTCACAAAATCAATCAAAGTACATACACGAAAAAAATCCATGTTACATCTTTCCTTCCTTATCTCTTATCTTTTATATTATCATCAAACGTTAACCCATACAAGAAAAACGGCATTTGCCGTTTTTCGTTTTCATTATGCTATTTTCCTGTACGAAGTTTTTGAAAAAGTTTTGCCATTTTATAAAGCATTGACTTCACCGGTACATCAAATTCACCTACGTATTCTACAACGGTAGGATCAAAATTAGATTTAAAAACAGATAATCCATCATCTAATGTACCTTCAACACCACCCATAGTTACAAATTGATATCCTTGTTGGAATGCTAGTTCAAATTGTTTGAGATAAATTAAGTATTGTGGTCTAAATGCTTTAAAATTCTCATCCATACCCGCATATAACATTTCTACATAATTTCCATAACCGATCATCAATCCACAGGCAATGATGGTTTCTTTATCGCAAACCTTTTTTACTTCTTGTATAGAAGAAAGCTCTTCTGTCGCTTTACGCATATCTTCTTGCAGTTTCCTCTGCCCTTTTTCCTTCAGCTTTTCATCTTTCATCTTTTCATTGATTTCAGCTATTTTTAGATTCAGTTCTTGTTCTCTTTTTGCTGGATCTACTTTCGCCAAAAAGATATGTGCATGGTCTTTGTAAACTTCTAATAATTTCTTAAAATATGCTTGATCTCTTAAATGAACGCTTTTTCTTTCTTCTGTTAAATGCATGATACGAGCAAATTCTTCTAACCCTTCCATGCCTACCTCTTCCACTTCCACACGCTTATTGATCGCTTTACGCACAGACTTCATGGTTGATTTCGGAATGCTTTCTTCCCAATGATCTGAATAATATAGACCCATATGAAATCTAGGCTGAATGGTATCTTTTATACTTTTTGTAAAGCCTTTAAAAATCGCACCGTTTTTTTTCAAGGCATCAATCGCCTCAACGACTTTTTCATCGTATGGCATATCCTTTTGATCCAATTTAAACTCTCTTAATTTTAAAGCGGGATCAAAAGTGATAAACAAACATTTCTTCTTTTTTGCCCATTTTTTTAATGCATTTAAATAAAAGGCAACAAGTGCTTTATCCTCATAATCCATGACAGGTCCTTTTGGAATATACATCATTGTATATCCTAAAGGCAATGGTTTAATTAAAACAAGTGCTGCTGCTACCATCTTTTCTTCCACCAATACAGCAGTATAGGCATGTTGCCAATTATCCTTTACTCTAGCCCAATCAGACGATTGTAAAAGATTACAAAGATCGTGTTTTGTCACAAATGCATCATGATCTTGCGGGGTGTTACAATCAATAAATCGATACATCATCGTTTCCTCCATCTCATCCATGCTCCTAAGAGTTCTGCTTTTTACATTACATAGATCATATTTGAAATTAACATAGGAATGTTTCATTTGATATGTTTATGAAATGTAAACTAACTATAGCAATCTTACTTTTTATAATTATAGAACATTTTATAGATAATGTAAACAATATATCGAAAGAGATTTTATCTTTACATATAGAAATTGGTACTCACATCAATACCTTAATTTTGAACCTAAACCTCTTCTTTGTTCAACAAGTCATGCAAAAAAGGTTTTAAGCTTTTAAAAGCTATCGCAAGATGTAAAGCATCATTTAAGCTCATATAGCTATTATCCATGATTACATTTACGCTTTTTGTTATTTTTGTGATTTCACTTTCACATAGCCTTGAATCCTTGTTCATATATTCCTTCACTTAAATTGCACATATTCATTTTCTCCTCATAGATGCTCACTCATTTGTTTAAAACAGATACACAAGAATTCTCATCCTACAATATCATTGTACTAAGCTAACCATAAATGTAAATAAGTAAACAGAAATTTTCTAATTCAAAAGCATTACACTTGCACTTTAGCCTTTACCACACCCTCTGCCTTTCTAATTTTCATAGAAGATCAAAATTCAATTTCGTCATGAATTATGATAACTTTTGTGTTACCTCATTTTGTTATTGAGTTTCTAATTCTATTTTTTCCCATCCCTGTGAAAATAAACAAAAAACGGCTTTCACCGTTTCTTTAGTTTAGATCTTCTCCATTGCTTGCGATTACTTTTTTATACCAGTAGAAAGAATCCTTACGGTAACGTTTCAAATCTTTGATATCTTCATCATCACGATTTACATAAATGAATCCATAGCGTTTCGCAAAGCCTTGGTGAGTAGATATTAAATCAATTGCTGACCATGGACAGTATCCAAATACGTTTACCCCATCATCGATTGCCAATTGTAATTGATGGATATGTTCTCTTAGATAGTTGATACGATAGGTATCATGAATGCTGCCATCTGCTTCTAGTTTATCATATGCACCTAAACCGTTTTCCGTAATAATGATTGGCAAACGATAGCGAGAATACACTTCACGCAATGTATTTCTAAATCCAACAGGATCGATCTGCCAACCAAAATCGGTACGTGGTAAATGAGGGTTATCTACACCTTGATAGATACCTTCTTCCCCTACAGCTATCTGCTGATCTCCTTTTGTTTCACTCTTTGAAGAACCAATTGGATTATCCGCTACTGCTTGCGTACAGTAATAATTAAATGCAATGAAATCAGGCTTGCCTTGTTTCATGATCTCCATATCGCCTTCTTTGATTTCTGGTAAGATACCTTTTTTACGCATATAGTTCCATACGGTAGCGTTATATTCCCCATAAACTGCCATATCAAGATATAACCAATTACGAATAGCAGAGAAGGTATCCGCAGCCAATACATCTTCCGGTTTACAACTATTTGGATAAATCGCAGAAATATTCGGTGCAGGTCCGATTTTTGCGTTCGGACACATTTCATGACATAGCTTCATTGCTTTGGCTTGTGCCAATAACATATGATGATTGTCTTGCATCAATTGTTTTTCATTGGTATCTCCTGTACCGATAACAGAACCATGTAAAATCATCATATTCTGTTCATTGATGGTTAACCAATACTTGACTCTATCTCCATAATGTTCAAACATCAAACGACTGAATTCCTCAAATGCATCGATTGTGTTGGGATTGCTCCAACCACCTTTTTCATCTAATGCTGCCGGTAGATCAAAGTGATACATCGTCACAAATGGTTCAATTCCATTTGCTAGGCAAGTATCAATGACGTTGTTGTAAAAATCGATTCCTTTTTGATTGACTTCGCCTGTTCCTTTTGGTAAAAGTCTTGCCCAAGAGATAGAAAAACGAAACGTTTTCATACCCATTTCTGCCATCATTTCAATATCCTCTTTGTAATGGTGGTAGAAATCACTTGCTACTTTAAAATCTGCAGTACCTGGAATGACATCTTTGATATCCTGTACGCTTGGTCCTTTCCCATCTTCTAATGCCGCACCCTCTACCTGATAGGCACTGGTACTTGCACCCCAAAGAAAATCTTCGGGAAATTTTGTTAACATCTTATCATCCATTTCAATTTCACCTTTCTTTTATCCTTTTTCTTAATCATATTTATATTAGCATACGTTTTTTTGTAATATGTTTCATAGATATGAAATGTTAGTACGATCCTCGTATAGTTTAAGATAGATCTTCTCCATTGCTGGCAATGACCTTTCGATACCAATCAAAGGATTGTTTTTTTCTACGTGTATAGTCACCTGTTCCATCATCATATTTTTCTACATAGATAAAGCCATAGCGTTTTGCCATTTCTCCTGTAGAAGCACTCACAAGGTCGATACAGCCCCAAGGTGTATAACCCATCAAATCTACGCCGTCTTCCACTGCTTCTTTCATTTGTTCAATATGTTGACGTAAATAATCGATACGGTATTCATCATGGATGCTACCATCTTCTTCTTTTTTATCATACGCTCCTAAGCCGTTTTCAACGATCATCACAGGTATCTGATAACGATCATAGATTTCATTTAATGTATATCGCAATCCTTTTGGATCGATCTGCCATCCCCAATCACTGGCTTTTAAATATGGATTATTTACTCCACCTAACAAATTACCTTTGCCTGTTGTTTTTTCTGGATCTGCACTATGGCAAACAGACATATAATAAGAGAAGCTATAGAAGTCTACACAGCCTGCTTTTAAGATTTCTGCATCGCCTGGTTCCATCTTGATCTTAATGTTGTTTTCTTTGAAAAAACGAGTCATATAAGAAGGATAGTATCCTCTTACCTGTACATCTCCACAGAACCAATTCATGACATGATTCTTTTGTTGTGTTAAAACAACATCATCCGGATGACAAGTCAATGGATAACTGGTCGCATAGATTTGCATACATCCTACTTTATAATTTTCATCGATTTCATGTGCTAGTTTTACCGCAAGTGCACTGGCAACAAATTGATGATGTAACCCTTGGAATCGCTGTTGTGGATCATCTACCTGATGATTAAAATCTGTTGTTCCTTCGTTTAAAATTCCTTGAGATAAAAAGGCACCGAAATTTCCTGTTGCACCATTGATTTCATTAAAGGTCAACCAATACTTCACTTTACCTTGATAGCGAGTAAAGATCGCTTTACAATATTTCACGAAAATATCGATCATTTCTCTGCTTGCCCAGCCATTGTATTTCTGTGTTAAAGCAAATGGTACCTCATAATGAGAAATAGTGATCAATGGTTCGATACCATAGCGTAAACATTCCTCAATGACATCATCATAAAACGCTAAGCCTTTTTCATTTGGTTGTGCTTCTTCTCCGGTTGGAAAGATTCTTGTCCATGCGATAGAGAAACGAAAGCATTTAAATCCCATTTCCGCAAACAAAGCGATATCTTCTTTATAATGGTGATAAAAATCAATCGCATCATGACTTGGATAAAAGGTTCCTTCTTCTAGAACCGGTGTAATTCTTTTGGCTTGTTGATAGCTGCCTCCCGTACAGATATCAGCACAGGAAATGCCTTTTCCATCCACATTCCATGCACCTTCACATTGATTGGCGGCAGTAGCTCCACCCCATAAAAAATCTTTTTTAAATGGCATAATTTTTTCTCCTTTTTCTTTACCAGTAGCATTGTAACATAGCTGTATTTTCTTTTGTTTTCAAACAAGTGAAACTTTCGTACAAATTATTTTTTATATGTTTGAACACGTGCATCATGGATGACACCTTGATAATTCATACCAAATGCAAAATCATAGATATGACCATCCTGATCTTTATGACAGATCATATCATGTGCAACATCTTCTAATTGTGTTTCTACGGTATCCATATCCGCAGGCATTTGAAATGGCAATAAACCACTTGGCTCATATTCACCACTGATGCAATCTAATATTGCTTGTGATTGAACATGAAAACTGATCAATAAACCATCGATCTTATCCTCAAATTCTTTTACGATCGTTGGATTCTTCGCATTCAAAGATACGATGATTGGTTTTCCTTTCATACATGCTGAAGTTTCCAATATGATATCAAGGTCTGCCGCATTCTCTGCTTCATTCCATTTTCCTTGATAACTACGATCAACAATTTCATCACGTTCATCCATAGCGATGCTATGAGCTCTTGCTAGCTTTGCTTCATAAGGTCGATATTGTAGGTTAATCGGTTGATAGCCTTGTTTTCCATAGCCCGTTGATTTCGGTGAATCAATACAAACGATCGCAAAATCTGCTTTTTCCGGTTGATCAACGACCTCATAATATTTTTCTAAGAGTGTTTTGGGAATTGCTTCTTCCTCATGGGCGCCAATGACATGACCAAACCAGTCTTGACTTTCCTTCCTTCTACGCTTTGGTACATACACACGTTTGCCTTTTTGCATCGGCAAGACATGCTCATGATTTTTTAATAAGACGATTGATTTTCTTTGTGCTTCATATCCTTTTTCCATATATTGGGCACATCCTACGACACTTTGGGCATAGGTTGGATCTGTATAAGGTTGTTCAAAAAGACCACATTGAAAGATATTGCGAAGCAGTCTTGTTGCACTTTGTTCGAATCGTTTTCGCATAAACACTTCTCCATGTTCCTTACATCCCATTTCATATGCCTCTAAAACCGGTTTTATATCATTATTTCCACCAAATTGATCAACACCCGCCATCAATGCCAAATAATGACGTTCACTGATACTCATCTGCTCTACACCCCAGCATTTTCCACTTAAAAATTGATCCATTGCATGACTTTTTGCTGTAATCATCCAATCAGTGCATACCACACCATCATAACCAACTTGTTCTCTTAATAAGTCTTGTATGATATAACGACTATATCCATTTCCTACATTTTGATGATGTCGATGGTCTTGATCATAAGAAATGGTGTAGTATGGCATGACTGCACTTGCTTTGCTTGTACCGTTTTTTAATTGAAATGCTCCTTCTATAAATGGCTTTACATGCTCTTTAAATTGATTTCCGGGATAGACGGCATATTTTCCATAGGCAAAGTGAGCATCTCTTCCGCCTTCTCCACATCCTCCACCTGGCCAATGCTTGACCATGGTATTGACGCTTTCCATGCCCCAGCCATAGCCACTGCTTTGAAAGCCATCACAATAAGCCTCTGCCATTGCTGAAGCTAACGCTCGATTTTCGCCGAAGGTACCATCGAATCGCATCCATCTAGGCTCTGTTGCCAAGTCGATTTGCGGGGATAATGCTGTGGTTATTCCCATTGCTCGATATTCCTTGGAAGCGATGCTTGCAAAACTTCGAACAAGCTCAGGATCAAAAGTTGCCGCAAGTCCAAGGCTTTGAGGCCACATAGAAATATCGCCGCCACTTCCTGCATCGAATTCTGTATTTGCACTAGGAGCATGACGAGGATCGGAGCTATGATTTGCAGGAATCCCTAAGCCCAATGACTCACAATATTCTTGTACCTGATTGTTCCATTTGGCGGCTGTACTTGCATCGTCTACTACTGTCATTAAAATATGACGTACATGATCTTCTTTTAGAAACTGTTTCTGTTCATCGCTTAATTCCCAAATATGAGCATCACTTTCTTCAAACGGACGTCCACCATAAGTTCCCGCAAACATTTGAGCAAACACATTCGGTTTAGAGGATATGCTTTGATGTGCACTATACAACATCAAACCTGCAATTTCTTCTATGCTCATACGTTCGATCAAATCAGCGATTCTTTCTTCTATTGGCAAACGCCAATCTTCATAAGGATCCAATACTCCGTTTCCATTCATATCCTTGAATGCATATCCATCCACCTCGATGATTTGAGATTGGTTTTTTTTCGCAATACCTAATGTTTTCCCATTTTCTTGTTTGATTTCGATATAATTATCTATTTCTTTCAAAGTATATTTTTTCATAAAATTCATCCTTTTTCTAAAGAGGGTAAGAACCTCATCGATCCTTACCCTCTAGCTATTATAATAATACTGTGATCAAATCTTCATTTGATTTCACAACTGCATTTTGTGTTTCTACGATATCTAGATAGTCTGCGGTATTTGTAATAATCACAGGAGTATCAACACAATAACCTTCTTTTTCAATTGCTGCTTTATCAAAGGTCACTAACAACTGTCCTTTTGTCACTTTATCTCCTTGTTTTACATGAGCTTCAAAGTGTTTTCCTTCCAGTTGTACGGTATCAAGTCCAATGTGGATCAAAACTTCACAACCATTATCGCTCACTAAACCAATCGCATGTTTGGTAGGAAACAGTGTCATGATCGTACCATTAAATGGCGCAACGACTTTTCCATTACTAGGTTCAATGGCGATACCTTTTCCAAGTGCGCCACCGGCAAATGCTGCATCTTTGATTTCAGATAAAGGTTTCACTTTTCCCTCGATTGGTGTTACGACGATTTCTTTTGATAATTTAACAGCGTTGTTTTCTGCTACTGCTTGTTCTTCATTTACAACAGAGTTGTCTTTCCAGAAGAAGAAAGTCAATAAGAAGGCAACTACCATAGACACAGCAATACATGCAAAGCTTGCGTACATACCACTTGCTTCACCTGCTGGTGAGATATAGTTTACAACACCGAAGATACCAAGTCCACCCATGGTATAGCTTTTACCATCCATTAAGGCAAACAATGCACCACCTGCACATCCACCGATCATAGAGAATACGAATGGAAGTTTTGCAGGTAAAGAGAAACCATAGATTGCAGGCTCAGTTACACCACAAACACCTGATACGATTGCAGGAACTGCCAATGCTTTTTGTTTTTTATCTTTTAATTTAAAGAACATAGCCGCAATAACTGCTGTCTGAGCGAAAGAGCATCCAAAGCTACCAACAAGAATCGTGTCAAATCCAACAGTGGTTAAATTGATCATCGCAATTGGTACAAGTGCCCAGTGAAGACCAAAGATAACCAAACACTGCCAGAAGAAACCAACAACAGCACCAGTTAATACAGGTGAGAATGCATATAGATTAGAGAATCCAGAAGCAAGCAGATCGGTTAACATTGATACGATAGATCCAATAACGATCAAGCCTACAGGTAAGGAAATAATCAAAACGAATAAAGGTACAAAGAATCCTTGAAGCATTTCCGGAATGAATTTCTTTCCAAGCTTTTGAAGGTATCCGGCGAATGCAACAACAACCAATACAGGAACAACAGATGAAGTATAATTACCTGCAACAAACGGAATACCAATGAACGTAGTATAGTAATTACCTACCAATGGCAAGTTTCCGATTGCTTCTCCTGCCGCAGCCAACGTATCCTTTTGAATCGTTGGATAACATAATGCCGCACCAATCAACATACCGGTAATCGGATTTAACTTGAATTTCTTCGCTGCTGTATAGCCAAGTAATACCGGCATGAAGTAGAATACTGCATCACCGATAGCGTTTAGAACCATATAAGTTCCACTGACACTATAAGTTTCTCCTAATAAGAATACTAGTAAAGCATTTAACCCTTTGATGATACCTGCCGCACACATAGGTCCAAGAATCGGCTGGAAGCATCCGCTGATGATATCGATCAGTTTGTTGAAAATACCCTTTGGTGCTTCTTCATCACCTGATTGGCTATCTCCACCAATACCAGCTACTTCACATACGTCTGCGTAAACATTTGGTACGTGATTCCCAATAACTACCTGATACTGACCTGCAGAATGCATCACGGTAACGACGCCATCCATTTGTTTCAGAACATCGTCATTTGCCTTTGATTCATCTTTCAGTTTAAAACGTAAACGAGTAATACAGTGTGTTAATCCATTGATGTTGTCTTTGCCTCCGACGTTTTTGATAATGTCTTTTGCTAATTGTTCATATTTTCCCATGTTTTTTTCCTCCATTTTCTATTTCAACATTGAATATGAAGGTTTGGCCAACTTAATGTCACCATCCGATTTTGAATATGAGAGCTACTACTTGACGCCTTTACCCTTTTCCTTCTGTTTTCGTTACATTCCTCCTTCTCTTATCTATCTTCAATCAGTTTCCTGATGAATGACTAACGTTCATTTTCATAAACAACTCGTGCGATATGAATGGTCAAATATAACATTTCCTCATCGCTTAATAAATAATCATACTGTTCCACAAGGAACTTTTTGATCGTTTTTACGCATTCATATGCGTTCTTATATTTCACCTTGATAATATCAAGTAAATCATCTTCACTATTTTCTTTATAGGTTTTATTAGAAACCAGTCGCTGTGCGAAAAATTTCAGATGTGTAACAAAGCGATAATAATATACAGATTCTTCATTGTATTCAAAGTTAAAGTAGTATTTTACGATATTGGAAATTTCCTGCATCACCTTTGTGATGGTATACATATCTTCAACTTTATCGGGATTTTCTTCCATCTGTGCATTGACAAAATGAAGGGCAATGAAACCTGCTTCATCTTCTGCCAGCATAATGCCTGATTGTTCCTTGATCATCTCCAACGCTTTTAATCCAATACAGAATTCATCTTTATAAAAACGTTTGATATCCCATAACAATGCATTTTTTACCTCAATACCTTCTTTCCATCTTGTCAAAGACATAAAGATATGATCCGCAAGCGAGATATAAATGGAATCATTGATTTTCTTGCCGATATGCGTTTTCGCATAAGTAATGATATTTTCTACCAATAGGATGTACTCTAATGGGATATCCGCAACAAGTTCTTGAAACTTATTATTGGTATCTGGATTGTTCATGGTAAACACTTTATCGATGGCTGCAGGATCTATTTCATCGCCACATTTCTTTTTAAATGCAAGTCCACGACCCATAACAACCTGTTCTCTGTTTTCTTCATCTAATACAACGACTACATTGTTATTTAATATCTTATGTATCTGCATTCGATTACCTCTCTTTCAAACATAGAAAAAACCTATCTACATACACCAATAGTAAAACTTTTTTTGGCTCTTGTAAATAGGTTTAGCTTGTACTTAAACAATCACTATCCATTGATTACGCTATTATCATACTCTATCATTTTTGCTTTGTCAACGCTTTCAGCGCATTTTTTTACACAAATTTCACATATTGTGCGTACAAAACACATAGATAAAGGAAGAATCATCATGAATAAGCAGAATAAATCGATACGACTCTTGCGCTAAATGGCATAAGTGCAAGTTTGGCATATTTGAAATGTTGTAGTCCAAAAGGAATCCCTATGATGGTGATACAAGAAAGCAATCCTACACCAACTTGTGCCAAGGCAATCCAAATGCCACTTAACAAAAGCCACAACACATTCATCAAAAAACTGATGGAGGAAGTCGTTTGATCATATACCACTTCTTTTTTAAATGGCCATAACACGAGTCCTGCAATTTTAAAGCATTGCATACCAATGGGAATCCCAATGATGCTTATGCACCATAAGCATCCGGCAAAAAACCATACCACTGCCATTTCAAAACCACCGAACATAACCCAAAGAAGATTTCCTAACGTACGCATGAAACCACCTCTTTTTCTGATAGAACGTCCTTTTGCCAAGCACTTCTTGAGATTTCTTCTTCATTTTGACTGGTGGAAAGTTCATAATAATAACCATGAAGTGCCATCAGTTCTTGATGTGTTCCTTGTTCAACGATACGACCATGTTGTAATACGACGATTTGATCTGCATGAACAATCGTACTAAGGCGATGTGCTACGACAAAGCTGGTACGACCCGCCAGCAATTCTTTCATTGCGTGTTGAATTGCCTGTTCACTTTCCGTATCTATCGAACTTGTTGCTTCGTCTAAAATCACGATAGATGGATTCGAAAGCAAGGCTCTGGCAAAGGAAATCAACTGTTTCTGTCCGGTAGACAAGCGATCTCCCCCTTCCCCTACTTCTGTAAGATATCCATCTTTTAATTCCATGATGAATTCATGTGCTTGAATCAGTTTGGCAACCTGAATTACCTCTTCTTTAGAGGCACTTGGTCTACCATAACGAATGTTTTCCAAAATCGAACCACTGAATAAATTCGGTGTTTGTAATACATAACCGATATTGGAATGTAACCAACCGACACTACGATCTCGAATATCCTTACCATCAATGAGAATACGACCTTTTTTGGGTTCATAAAAGCGACATAGTAAATTTACGATCGTACTTTTCCCCGAACCTGTTTCACCTACCAAAGCGATCATCTGTCCTTGTTTGACATCTAAATGAAAATCATGTAGTACTGTTTCCTTTTCATGATAATAAAATGTCACATGGTCAAATAGTACATCTCCAAGTAGTGGCTCATAATGTTCTGTCTTTGGTTCTAACAAGGTTCCATATTTTTCAATGACATCCTCACGATCTTGAATTTCCACTTCTTCATCTAGCAACGACATCACACGTTCTGCACTGGCACTCGCTAATTGAATTTCCGCCAGTACACGTGCCATCTGTTTCAAAGGATCAAAGAAAAGATTCGCATAATTGATAAACATAGCCAATGTTCCGAATTGGATCACTTGTAAAAAGACCTGATTACCTCCCACATACAACAACAATGCGATTACGATTGCGGAAAGCAAGTAAACAATCGGTTGGAAAATCGCATTTAATCTGACTGCACGCAGACTATAATGACGCAATGCATCTGTCCTTTCTTGAAATTCCTCATAATTTTCTTTTTCGATTCCTAATGTTTTGGTTGTCACTGCGCCATTGATGCCTTCCGCAAAGGATGCCGTGATCTTACTGTTTGCCTTACGACTTTTTCGCTGTGCTTGTAAGATCCTTCTTTGAAAGTATAAAGAAACAAGCCAAAGAATCGGTACGATGATCAATACACACAATGCCATTTTCCAATTGACGATCAGCATGACCACACTGATGCCTACCATGACGATCAAGCCCCAAACGATATCGACCATGCTCCAAGCCAAAATTTCGGCTAACCTTGCCGTATCAGAGGTGACCCTGGCCATCAGCCAACCATTCGCTGTTTTATCAAAATAAGAATAGGTCAATAACTGTAGCTTTTCAAAACACTTTTTTCTAAGATTTTTACCAAAGTCACTTTCAATTTTTGCGGCCAAACGAAAAAATCCATAAACCAACAAACACTGCAAGATAATTAAGAGCGCATAACTAATGACGAAAGTCGATAGCGTATCAGATGAACGTTGTTCTACCACATAAGTGTCTATCGCAAAACGATTGAATAGTGGCAACAAGATATCCGTAAATGCTAGAAAGATATTCAATATCAAGTTCATGATGATATATTTTTTATGCTCCCATAAGAGCGTAAAGACTTTTTTCCAAACCGATAGATCATAGACATCACTTTCAAATTCTTTCTCTTCCATCATTGGTTACCTCCCTTCATTTGAATCTCATAGATTCTGTGATACAAACCTTCTTCTTTCATTAATTCCTCATGTGTACCCATTTGTGCTACATGACCGTCTTGTAACACGATAATCATATCTGCTTTTTTGGCACTAGACACACGATGCGTGATCATCAGCATTGTCAATGATTCATCTAATTGATCTAACGCTTCTTGTATCATACGATCCGTTTTTGTATCCAAAGCAGACAAAGAATCATCAAAGATGATGATCGGACTATGTGATAATAAGGTCCTCGCAATGGCTACTCTTTGTTTTTGCCCTCCGGATAAGGTAACTCCTTTTTCTCCTACAGCAGTTTCATAACCCTGATCAAATTCCATAATGGTATCATGAATGCTAGCCATATGTGCTACCTGTTCAATATCTTCCCTGTTTGCGCCCATATTCGCAAGATGAATATTTTCATAAATGGTCTTAGAAAACAAAAATGGCTCTTGTAATACGATTTGTACATGTTTTCTTAACCATGCTTTTCTGATTTCTTTTAGCTCTACCCCATCTATTTTAATAGAACCACTTTGATAATCATAAATTCCCGTTAAAAGATGTACAAGACTGCTTTTCCCACTTCCCGTTGGACCCATGATGGCAACCTTACTACCTTTTGGTATATGAAAAGATAGATCCTTTAGTACCTCATGATCTCCATCTTCATATCGAAAACTAACATGATCAAACATAATATCCCCTTGAATCTCAGGTGAAAGACCAGATTCCAGATCTTCACATGGTTCTTTCAATACCTCTTGGATTCGCCCGATGGATACAGACACTTTCCCCATATCCGCTAAGATTCTTCCAAGCTGACGCATAGGCCAAATAATCATGGACTCATACATCAAAAACACAAAGAAGGTTCCGGCGGTAATCTGATGTTGAAGAGCCATAAAGACACCGATGACGATCATCAATAAGATTTGTAATAGACACAAGACATCTGTACCGCTCCAAAAGATACCCAATGCATGCATCAAATCAAAATATTTTTTACGATACTCCTCATTATATCGTTCAAATTTATCGATTTCTGTTTGTTCTTGATGAAAAGCCTTTACTACTCGCATTGCATTCAAATTTTCTTGTAATACCGTAGTCATCTTACTTTCCGCAATATCGCAATCAAGGAAGATCTTTTTTGCTTTACGAAAAAATACATAAGCAGCCATCATGACAAAAGGCATCAATGATACAGAATATAAAGCAAGCTTAACATTCATGGATAACAAGATCATCATCGCTATTCCTACGATAAGGATCGCATACATCATCTCTGCCAACTGCCCGGCGAGAAAACGACGAATGGTTTCGATATCTGAGGTACTACGTTGGATCAGATCTCCACTGTCCTTTTGTTTATGGTAATCAAAGGATAACTTCTGTAAATGATCATACATATGATTTCGTACATGTAAAGCAAAGCTTTCTGACAAACGTCCACTTTCCATGCTTCTTTGATAAATGGCAATACCGATCATAATATAACATATCACGATCAAGACACTTCCGATCCATAAATGTTCTTGAAGAAAAGCAATACCACCGATTGCGTCCACCATACGTTGGATCATTTCATTTTCAAAAGGAACCCCTGATATGATATGATCTTGCATATACGATATGATCAATGGAGCCGCTAAGATAAAAAAAGCATAGATTGCGACATTGATGAACATGTAAAAAGCTTGTTTTTCATATGGCTTCGCATATTGCCATAAAAATTTCAGTTTATTCATAACACACCTCATTTCTTTTTTTCTATACAAAAAAATAGGCAATAAGTGCCTATCGATTCACGTAATTGAAAGTTGTATGCTAATCGACTTTGATGTCGTGTGATGTTGCATAAGCTCTTAATGCCTGAGAAATCTGATCAGGACAAGATGTTGGCTTACTTCCGCAACGTACCCCTTCAAACGCAGAAATGACTTCACTTATTTTTTTATCTTTGATAATTTTTGATATACCTAATAAATTTCCTGCACATCCACCTACGATCGTTGCACTTTTGATGGTATCATTTTCCATCTCAAAACGCATTTCTTGTGAACATACTCCTTTTGGTCTATATACAAATGTTTCCATTTTTATTCCTCCTTTACACTTTCACATGAACTCTTTTCAAAACCGAATCAGCAATGAGTGCAATCAACAGTCCAGTTGGTATTCCTGCCAAGATCAACAATGGTAAGACTGCTTGCATAAAAAACTGACTGTAAATAAACGTAACAGCAATGACTTGCCCTACAGCATGAAACACACTGCCACAAACACTGACACCGTAAATACTCATCGGACTTCTTTTATATGCGATAGAAGTCATGATACAACTCAACATCACACCTGTGATACTCAGCCAAAAGCCGGTACCAAACAACACCCCTCTTAATAAAGAAGCAAATACAACTCGCATGATATTGACAATGAACATTTCTTTAACGCCAAACATATAAAGCGCAACCAATCCGACGATATTGGCAAGTCCCAGTTTAAAACCGGGAATCGGTACTGGTACAGGAACCATAGATTCAACCATATGAAATACGATCGACAATGCCACCAACATGGTAATCTGTGTCATTCTCTTTGTTTGACTCATCATTGAATCACCGTATCCAGATCATCTTGGCTATCCTTTGTTTCTATGACCACAACAATATTGTTGGGCAAACAGACGATGGGCGTATTTGCATCAGACACCCAGCCTTGGATGGAACATAAATGATAAGGACTGTTTTCCTTTTCTACTCGTACCTTTTGATCCCTCACTTCGATATCAACATCTCCAAGACTACCCTGTACCACATAGGTCTTGTCAACACTCATATCCGCACGAAGAACCACTTCGTTTTTATAGCTTACGACAGCTGTTTTTGGTTTACCCTGATTTTGATAAGCATTCCACAATGAAGGGATATACAATAAGCATACAACAACGATGACGATTCCTATAAAAATCTTATCTGCTTTATTCATATGACCTCCATTACCTTTTCTATTATACCTGTAACCATTTTCATTTGCAAGAAAAAAACAAATCGCATGGATTTGTTTATTTGGCGTTTTTTTCTGCTTCTTTCACAGCTTGGATAAATCCATCAATACGAATGGTACAGCCAGTCTTTACATCATTATTTTCAGCTTTTCCTTCGCTGTTCAATTTGATCGTATCCACACCGTTTTTCACAATGTAATTTTCAAGGAATGCAATTTGTTCATACCATTCCTTTCCGATCTTACTTGCTTGTTTCATATTGTATGCATTGCCTAGCTCTTTTTTTGTTTGATCCTTACCATTTGCCGTTTCATCGATCTCTACTTCACTTAATTTTCCATCTTTTGTTTTGACATTTGCTGTTGTGACTTCTTTCTTATCATTGGTATAGGTTCCTTTTCCCTCTTTGATCACTGCCGTTTTGCTACCACATCCGGCAAGTAATAGTCCACAGCTTAAGATACACACTACTTTTTTCATGCTTAGCACCTCCTTTTCCTAGTATGAGCAAAGAATTGCAATCTATACAAATTGACTTTCCCTAGGATTCCCTATAAAATATAGTTAACATGGAGGTCTTAAGAGATGAAATCATATATACAAAAATTAAAGCTGGCAGGAATCATATTGATTCCCTATGTTCCCCTTCTCATTTCGTATATCCTATATCAGTGGAGCATGTCCGTACAGACTTCTTCAAATATCAACGTTCTTTTTTATGATGTTTTCCAACGTATACAATTTCTTTTGAATTTATTGCTTGGAGCGCTCTTCGCTTTATGGTTTTATCTTGTATATGACAACAAACGAAAAGCTACGGTCATCACGATCCTCGTCAATTTATGTGTTATGATCTGTCTGATTGCTTATACCTTATTGCAACCAACACAGCAAATAGATTCCATTGATTTATTTTATCATCTGCTTTCACAACAACAAGGTAATTTCTTAACCTATTGTGGAATGCATATCTTTGCCTTAATTTTCTTGTTTTTGACAAAGGCAGACTTCCAAAATGAAAAACATCCATCCATTACTGATAACATTATAGAAAATTCTTCACAACTGGATGAAAACATCATCATTCCTCAGAAAGAAGAAAACCTAACAAAGTCTAACTCATCTTTATTTGAACATAAGAAACAAAAAGAAAAGGTAGTGGATTCCATAGAAAATGATGACCCATGGAAACCAAAGGGTGCTTAAAGCATCCTTTTT
>NZ_JBEQZJ010000011.1:0-86185 GCF_045223415.1 Hoskinsella mucinilytica
ACTGACACTGCATGTATTTAGGCATTCTCTGTTTATTTACTTCATCACAGATTCAGGTTATAATAAATGGGAATCCCCCTTTGATGTCCCTATATAATTTTTATAGAGATTTAAAATTAGAAATCTCCTTTATTTCAAAAGACTATCATTCTTTCTATTTGGATCATTTTCTGACTTAGGGTTGTCTGATGGGAAATCATAATAATAATAAATTCATGAGAATGTTATAGATTTTAGAGGAGGACTGTTATGAGTATACATATTGAAGATATACTAAAATCATTTTATATTTCAACTGGGATTCCGTTTATTCTATTAGGCAAAAATATGGAAATAAAAAGCGTATCAACAAACAATGAAATAGCAGTGCTTAGTTTTTCTGAAGTAGCAATGAATTTAATTCATGAAACTAAAATAAAGAAAAAGAATCATTTACATTTTGATCGAACGAATCTAACACTTTCTACAATTTATATAGATAAAACATCAGAAATTATTTTATTTAGTGGGGTTTTTTTAGGTGATAAGCTAACTCAAAAAATCAGAGCTGAACTAATCAAACAAGATATTGGTAGCAGAAGTGCGATTATTAAATATTTTAATCAATTAAAAGTTTTTTCAAAAGACGAATTCATGAGGGATATGGATTTTATTTGTGAAATTGTTAATAATAAAGGATTCTTTAAAAATTATGAACGAATTAATTCGAGTAAATTCGAATTATTTATTAAGGAAATAAATGTAGTAGATTTAGATAAAACAACAAAGGGAGAACATCTACATGATTCATATAAGTTTGAACAAATATTGTTCAGTCATATCCAATCTGGTAATAAACTACAACTTATACGTCATTTAACAAATAGCGAGATTGGAGAAGTAGGAAATTTATCAGTAAGTTATGAATTGCGTAATATGAAAAATCAATTTATTGTAGCCTGCACATTAGCTAGCCGTGCTGCTATTAATGGTGGTTTGAGTCCAGATACAGCATATTCAATAAGCGATTATTATATTAACAAAGTTGAAGAAATAAACGATGTGGAAAAAGTAGGAAGTATGGTAGATGAAATGTTTTTAGACTATACTGAGAGAGTTTCAAATATTGTAAATAATGAGAAATATTCTAAATCAATAAATGAAGCGATAATATATATCAAAGAACATATATTAGAACAAATTGATACTAATGATATCTGCGATTATCTAGGCATTAGTAAAGATTATTTACTAAAAAAATTTAAGCGAGAAACCGGAGAGTCATTAGTTATATTCATTCAAAGACTAAAAATAAGTGAGGCAAAACTCATGTTGCAGTACAGTAATTTCTCATTAATTGAGATCAGTGAATATCTTTCTTTCTCAAACCAAAGTTACTTTACGCAGATTTTTCGTAAGTTAGAAGGAGTGACTCCTAAAGAGTTTAGGGATAAGATCAAGAATAAACCAAAGACTAATGATTAAAGGTAACTGTAAAATAATGGAGATACAAACAAAGCAGAAGGTATGATGTTGGTTCAAGAGATATCATACCTTCTGCTTTTCTGTTTGTTGCTTACATATACTGCTGATATGTGATAAAGAAGTAATAGAAGTGTAAAAAAATTGCCGTTGCTATCCGGCACAATCGCTACGTACCGGATAGGTTGGGTTGTTTTGACTTCGTATAAGTCAATCTTGCCCACAAAGTTATAATAAAGCTCAATGTCCTGCCTAACGAGTGTCGTATATACTCCTGATATTCTAACTCGGTTAAAGAAATCCCCTTTTCCGAATTATGAGAAAGTGCGGCAGCACTTTTTGCTATTACCACAAGTCATATTTATCTTGTGACACGATGTTTGCACATTTCTGTTTTACCACATTTAGGATAGGTTAGTTCTGCGTTTTGTAAAGGTATGTCCATGTTTGGTACATAGAGTTCCTTGTAATGTGTGCATTCAAAATAACTGGCTTTATATTAAGCATCACTGCCACTGTAACAGAGAACACAATCAATATAATCCGTACAATCGTTGGCAAGTCAATGGAAGCATGAGAGATAATTTGGAAAGTCCTTTTCCGCACTCCTACTTAGAAATTGTTTTGTCGTTAATGAAAGGTGCGTTAGTAAGCTACCTTTAGGTAAAGTTTCTTGACTCGGCTATAAATTTGCCAATTTGGATTTGATCAATTAGTTCCTGACCTCCTTTCCATCTTCATTGTAGGTAATGAGCATCTTGATAAGCACACACGCATCGTAGAGTTTCTCACATCTTTGGAATATTTATGAAATGTATACCTTGATTATCTCCACGTTTCAGCTCATTTATGTGTTACTTTGCGGCACATGAGCATTTTTTTGTATGCTGCACCAAGGCAGAAATATTACAGCGCATCGTGACCTAATCTTGACTTGCTAAAGAATAGTACATTATCACTAATACTTTGAAGTTCTATCCTCATAAAAAGCCACACCTTCGTTTCTTTAATAGAGTGAGTTGAGACTCAATTTACTACTCTATTTTTCTACTAAAGTGTGGCATATCTCATTATTTTTTTAAATCCATTATTCAATGAACATGGCTTTAGAATACTTTTTCTACATTACCTTCACTAATACCAGTTTCATTAAATGAATCAATACGCACATATAAACCTTCACCAGCAATCAATGCAGATATGGTATATTCAGACTTCCCATACACCATAGAGCTATGATACAACTTATCTGGTGAATAACCCCAGAGTACGTTATAACCAACAGCATCTGTTTCATTCCATGTTATTTTGACATCTAATTCGCTTATTTTTTGAATATTAATTTTTTGAACAGGTAATGGCAATTTCTCATTATCTTTTCCAAAAACCCTCAATCCTGATATAGCTGGATTTTGATTATAAGGAACCTCAATAATTCTAAGACGAACATATTGAATTTTCATTTCGCTTTCACACATTATAAAATCATGTGAATAATCTGTATTGGCATCAGATTTATCTTTTATTGTAAAATATGTATTTCCATCTACCGATCCTTCTAAAATCCATTTAATATAATTAGAAGAAGCTAAATCAATATATCTTTCTGATCCGTTCGCTTTAAACTCGTAAGTAATATCACAATCAATTTTTATATTATCCTCAGCAAAATTGATTTGAATTGCATGAACCTCAAATGGTTTTCCTAAGTTTATTTCTACCCATTCATCATTTGCTGATTCTGCTTTCCACACGGTCTTAATATTCTCATCTGTTACATAATGACCATTAATCCCTGAGGAAGTTTTTACATCTTTATTATAGGAAAGTAACATAAATTCTGGATTGCTAAACGCAGGAGTTTCGATATTGATTGGCCAATCTCCATATCTTTGATCACAATAAAGTACGCCATCTTTATCAATGCCAGCTTTCCACAATCCTAATCTTCTTTCCATATCATCATTCTTTGATATTGTCATTGTAGATGTATGCCAGTAGTTATTATTTTTATCTCTTAATGTTGAACCATGACCAGCACCGTTTATAAACCCTCCAGGTTTATATGAATAAGGATTATTCTTAGCTAACTCAAATGGACCTAAAGGTGATGATGATACAAATACCCCATCTCCATAGATATTATATTCCGTTCCAGGTATTGCATATTGCAAATAGTATTTATTTTCATATTTTGTCATCCAAGCTCCTTCAATATAAGGATCGTTTCCCATAAATGCTTGAGTCATAGCTCGAACTTGGTTTTCAGATAGAATGCCCTTTGCCTTTCGAATTTCTTCAGGCATATTCATCATCATTGTAACCATATTCTCTACATCAGCTTTTATTTGCTCTTCTGTCTTTGGTGGAATATGATTATTTCCAACTCTTTCATAACCTCTGACTTTATTGTTTGGTGTAATCATCACGCATGGATTTGTTTTAGGTATCAATGTCGTTTGATCTAACTCTACACCATAAATTGGTGTAATATTTGAACATCCCCAATAAAAGTATAATCTTCCATCATCATCACAGAACATATGAGGATCCCAAAATGGAAATGTTCCTTCGATTTCTTCAAAGGCTTCATTTAATGGATCCTTACATCGATAAAATGAGCAATTTGCATTTCTCTTTGATGCTGAAAAATATAAATAATCTTTCACTACGCACACATCTGGTGCGTAATCATAAATTGGCATATCTCCAATAAACTTGTTATATTTCCACTCAGTTAAATTCTCACTAGTTAGAAACCCTCCCATCATTGATGGGAATAAATAATATAGACCATTAAAAAGTACTAATGATGGATCTGCAGCTTCTCTATATATTGTAGTCTTTCCACCCCTACTTTCATCATGTTTAACAAATTGAAATTTATATTCTGTATTAATTGGATTACAATAATATTTCATTTTTTATTAAGTTCTCCTTTTCGCATGTGAATTTTTTCAATCAAGATCTTCACCATTGGTTGCTATAACTTTTTTATACCAATCGAATGATTTCTTTTTACTTCTCTTTAAGCTTCCATTACCTTTATCATCTCTATCTACATATATGAATCCATACCGTTTTGACATTTCACCTGTTGAAGCTGCAACTAGGTCAATTGGGGCCCATGTTGTATAGCCTAATAAATCAACACCATCAATATCTACTGCATCTTTCATCGCTTTTATATGTTCACGTAAATAATAAATTCGATAATTATCATTAATGAACCCCTTATCATCAGGAACATCTTTAGCTCCTAGACCATTTTCAACAATAAACAATGGCTTTTGATAACGATCATATAAGCTATTTAGAGTAATTCTTAATCCTAGAGGATCAATCGGCCATCCCCACTCACTATTTTCCAAATTGGGATTTTTAACCCCTAAATACATATTTCCTTTCGACTTTTCTAGTATTTCTAAATCTGTTGAAGTACATTTAGACGAATAATATGAAAAGGAAACAAAATCTACTGTATTATTTCTTAAGATATCTTCATCATCTTCCTTAAATGGAATAACTATTTGTTTTCTCTCTAGTTCTTTTATTATATAATTTGGATAATAACCTCTAGCCTGTACATCTACAAAGAAATAGTTTTCTCGATTCTTATTAAGGGCATCAAACACATCCTCTGGTCTACATGAGTAAGGATATACTTCCCCAGCTGCCATCATACATCCAATCATATAATTCGGATCAATTTCATGAGCGAGTTTTGTCACTTTTGCGCTTGCTACAAGTTCGTGATGTGCAATCGTATATTTAACTTGTTCTCTATTCTCACCTTCTTTATAATAAACACCTGCTGCCATAAATGGAGCAAACAAAAGTGCATTGATTTCATTAAAAGTTATCCAGTACTTTACCAACCCTTTATATCTAGTAAATAATACACGGCATAGATTTTCATAAAAGCCAATTAATTCACGGCTTCTCCAAGAACCAAATTTATTAACCAAGAACATTGGACATTCAAAATGATTGATTGTAACTAAAGGTTCTATATTATATTTCTTACATTCCAAAATGATATTGTCATAGAACTTTAATCCTTCTTCATTGGGTTCCTCTTCGTTTCCATTTGGGAAAATTCTCGACCATGATACTGAAAAGCGATATGTTTTAAATCCCATTTCGGCAAATAATGCTATGTCTTCTTTATAGTGATGATACATATCAATACCGGTTTTCGCAGGATAATAGTAAATTTCAGTAAAATTTGTTACTTTTTCCAAGCCTCTAATGATGGAAAATCGTTCTTTGCCAGCTGGGCATAAGTCGACATTAGATAAGCCACGCCCATCTAAATTATATCCTCCTTCACATTGGTTAGCAGCTGTCGCTCCACCCCATAAAAAATCAGTTTTAAATGACATTTTACTTACCCCCAATTTTGCTGATTAGTTTATGTAATTCTATCATTTCTTCTGCAATTGTTTTGAATCCATCTGCGCTCATCAACTGGTCTTCGGCATGAAGTAAAAGTAGTGATACATTTATTGTATCTCCAGATGCTTCTCTTTGAATCAATTGAGCATGTGCTTTATGGCCTTCAACAAAACATTTATCACCCTCTTCAATAAGTTCTTTTGCTTTTATAAAGTCACCATTCTTTGCTTCTTGAATAGCTTCAATAAATAAAGATCTTGCAGTTCCAACAGCTGTAATAATTCGAAAACAGATTAATTCTAAATTATCCATTACTTATCTCCTACTAATTTTTTTATTTGATTTAGTACTTTTACACCATCCATCATTCCATATGCATTTATATCAATAACCTCAATAGGACATGTTACATATCCTTTCATTTTGTTTAATTGGAATCTAATTTGTGGTCCTAACAAAACTGCATCAGCAGTTTCTGCAACTTCTTTTAATTCTGCAGTTGCGTATGCATGAATATCTATTTCATAATTTATTGCCTCACTAGCCTCTTTAATTTTTTCCACTAATATACTGGTAGACATTCCTGCATTACAAACTAATACTATTTTTCTCATAAAACTTCCTCCATATTTTATAGGTAAGACTTCATGTTACCCATGAAGTCATTTAATTTATTAAACAGCTGATTCTTAAACCTCTAAAATTTTCTCTTCTTCTAATGCTTTTTTATCTGCAATTTTAAAGAATGGAAAGTATAATATACCATTAAGTACAATAACAACTAACATCATAATTAACAATGGAACTCCACCAGCGATAAAAGCAGTGATTGGATAAGGCATTGTCCAAGGAACTGCCATTGCAGCAATCGCATTAAAGTTAATTGATACTACGCTCGTCATTAAGTACATAGACCCCATTCCAACTAACGGTGACAAAAGCATTGGTACAAAGAATGCTGGATTCATAATAATTGGGATACCAAAAATCATGGGTTCATTAACATTAAAGATTACTGGAATTGATCCAACTTTAGCTGAAGCCTTCATACGTTCTGATTTAGAGCAGAACAACATAATCAACCCTAATGCTAATAAACTTCCAGTACCTCCTACTCCTGCTGAAATATAAGCTAAGTACTCTTTCACATATGGAAGTTCAAGACCTTGCATAGCAGCTCCAATATTTCCTGAAAACATGACTCTAATAACTGGTAAATATAAGGCCATCATTGCAGATGGATGAATTCCAAAGAACCAAAATAGATTTACTAAAGTATAGAATAAAATCATGAATGGAACATTTGCCCCAACAGCTACAATCGGTGCTTGAATGACTTCTTGAACAAATGTAAAGAAATTTCCATACGCTGTCTGAGCAAAGCCAAAATCTATCAATAGAATAGCTCCAATTACAAATATCCCAACAAAAATTGGTTCAAATGATTTAGAAACCATACTAGGTACACTTTTTGGAAGTTTAAATATGATATTTTTTTTCATCATAAATACGTATATAAATGAAATCAAAATACCTGTGATTACTGCTACGAACATTCCGTTACCAGCCATGTAGGTTTCACTATATGCAGTTATGACATTCTCTCCAACGGTCATTGTAGATGGAATCAAAATGAAGTAAGAGATGATCCCAAATAATAAATTTGGAATTGGACTAACTCCTGATTCTTCTGCATATGAATAACAATACATTGCTATAAATAGTATAGGATTTAAATTATTAAGCGTAGTAACAACTTTTTGCATGAACTCTAAGATTCCAATTTCACCAAAAAACTCGGGTACTTGGCTTATTGGAAAATCTGCAAGTAATGAAAAGACTGCTACCCCAAGTAAAACAGGCATTGCTTTCATCATCGCCATTGACATTGATCTTATTACTGTGTTTTCAGATAATTTTGCCATAAGTGGGCTTAATGTTTTTTCAACTATACTACTGATTTTATTTAACATTTTTATTTTCCTCCATCTAGTTTTTTTCCATTTGTTTGAATTACTTCTTTATACCAATAAAAACTATCTTTTTTAATACGAGCTAGATCTCTAGTATTAAAATCATCCCTATTGATATAAACTAATCCGTATCTTTTTTCAACACCATCTCCGCTACTCAATACATCAATAAATGACCATAGATTATAAGAGAATACTTGAACTCCATCCATAATAGCAAGTTGCATCTGTTTTAGATGTTCTCGTAAATAATCAATTCGATATGTATCATGGATACTGTTATCTTTTTCTAGTACATCTCTATGACCATAACCATTTTCAGTAATCATAATTGGTAGACGATATCGTTGATGCATTTCCCTTAAAGCGATTCTAAATCCAACAGGGTCAATGTTCCAACCCCATTCATTTTCTTCTGTGCTTTCATTATCGACAAATTGATAGCTATCTGCCATTCCACTATATTCTTTAGCTAATTCAGCTAATTCAGGTTTAATTTCTAGCATTTTTTGAATATGACCAGGTTCTTTTACTGTAGCTACTTTTGTACAATACCAGTTAATAGCAATATAATCTGGTTTTGCTTTTTTGAGTATTTCACTATCACCTTTCTCAGTTTTAAACATCCAACCTCTTTCTTTAAGGAATTCTGTATAATAACCTGGATATTCTCCATGACAATATACATCCATTAAATAAAACGACATGTAATCCTCTGCATCTTTTGCTGCTAATTGATCTTCTGCTTTAGTTGTTTTGCCAAATACTGTCATGTAAGATAAACACGGTGCAATCTTGGCATTAGGCAACATTTCATGACAGGCGTTAATTGCCTTAGCACTGGCCACAAACATATGATAATTCATTTGGTGTCGAATTCTTGCAGACTCGACCAAATCATCCTCACGTAATCCTAATAGAGAATTTGTAATTGCTACGATACCTTGCTCATTAATAGTCATCCAATACTTTACACGATCGCCATATAACTCAAATAGTTTTCTTGCATATCGTTCGAAATCATCAATTGCCTGTCTTGATTTCCAACCACCATATTTCTGAACTAAAGCTTCAGGAAAATCAAAATGCATAATGGTAACAATTGGTTCAATATTGTTTTCTACCAATTTATTAATTAATCTGTTGTAAAAATCTACTCCCTTTTGATTCACTTCCTCATCATCTCCATTTGGGAAAATTCTTGTCCATGATATAGAAAACCGATATGATTTCAAGCCTAATTCAACCATTAAATCAACATCTTCTTCCCAACGATTGTAATGATCCATTGCAACTTTAGTGTCAGCAATTTTATGCGATTTCTTAAAACTCCTAATATCGCCTACCGATAGACCTTTACCATCTTGATCATATGCTCCTTCAACTTGAAAAGCTGAAGTTGAAGCTCCCCATAGAAAATTTTCTGGAAAATTTATAATATTTTTAAAGTTCATATTACTCCTTTCTATTAACAAATTCTCTTTTTATATTTGTTTACATGATGAACTACAGCTCCTAACAGGTTTGAATCATTACCAAATTTACATGATTTGATGATAGGTTTTTTTATAGAGCTAAATAGTTCTTTCGCAAAGATTTCATCGATTCTATTTTCTAATAATTCTATAAATTTTTTATTTGCACTTACTCCACCACCGATAGATACTACTTCCAAATCTAAAAGCGTTTGCATATTGTATATTTGAACCGAAATAGTATTTATCATAGTATTTAATAACTCTTTTGCAATTTCATCATTAGATTCTACCTTTTGAAAAAACTCAATCCCGCTAATATCTTCAGGTTTTATACCATTACTTACTGCATACTTATAAAGTATTGAGTACATACTACCTTTTGCACTAAATAAATTTCTACTGTTTAAGCTAATATCATCATTTGTTAATAATAATGATACCTCACCCGCATTATAGTTAAAACCCTTAACAATTTCATCATTAATTATAGTTGCAACACCTATTCCTGTACCAATCACCATAGTTGCTCCATTTTTAACATTTTTCAAACTACCTAACGCTATTTCGGCTGTTATGGCAGCATTAGCATCATTGATAATTGATATAGGAAGGTCAATTTTTTCTTGCAATTCTATAATTAAATTGACATTATAAATTTTCTTATACATACCAGCGCTATAAACATAACCACTACGATCATCAATTCTACCTGGTAAGCTAATTGCCAATCCTTTAATATTGCCATTTTTTTTAACTATCATATGACATATATTTATGAATTTGTCTATACTTTCTAGCGGCGGATCAAACCTCTCATATTTTTCAATTTTGAAGTCTTCACTTATTACTGCTGATTTTAATCCAGATCCACCAAAATCTAATGCTAAATACTTATCCATTCATTCCTCCATTTCTCCATTTTTATTAAGGATGCTACTTAGTTTAAATATATCGATAATTTAACCACTTATATAATAGTCTATAACAAGGTGTAATGTATGTTAAAAAACAGCTCTTTTTATTAGATTTAAGACTTTTTTTAAAATCTGAAATTTCATTATTTATATTTGGGAATTTTAGACCTGAAATCTTTACTTATTTTCTTAAACTATTTATATGACTGTATCCTATTAACTCTCTAAGATTGAAATCATATTTCAACATATAATAAGAAAAATGTTCTGCGAACATTCCGATAGACCCTAGCGTAAGATCTATGCTAAATATATAGAACTGACACTTGCGAGGATAAAAATAGAATTGTATAATGATTTCATGGAAATTATAAATAAATGGTTTAATTATTAATATGATAACTGGCATTTACGGAAATTTGGTTTTAACAGTAAGGAGAATTGCGATTTTATGAGTAGGTATAATATCATAGATTTTGTGATAGATCATAAAAATCACTATACATTATGGAGCGATGATGACACTGGTGGTTTCTTATTACAAGAAGGTAAACTTGTATATGGATATACACAAGAAGAATTAAAGTTAAGGGTAAATGATATCTATATGGAAGATTTTGTGATTTATCAATATTGTGATGAGTTTGATGATAACACCATAGATTGTCATGCCATTTTAGAGTTTTGGAATTGTATGAGCGATCTTACGACTTGTCTACAGATTCCTTTTCTCGGCGATGTTGAGGATGAGCATATACAGCATATTTATCGAAAGCTATTTTATGGATGTCAATTTGATGAATATCCAGAGGATGTATCAAGTGCGTCATCTTCTTGGAGTGAAAAAGAGCTCAATTGCTTAAGGGCAGTTGTGGAAGCTGGTAAAGAAATCCTTCGAAAGCAATGGACTTAGAAAAAGTTTGTTTTACTTTTGTTTTGGAAAAACGTATAATAAAATCATGGAGGTGACGTTTCTATGGTTTATTTTTTTGTACGCTTTGTTGTTTATATGTTGTGTTTTATCTTGAGTTTTTGGGCATTATCTAATGTTCAATTTCAGAAATTTACCAATGTCAGTAAACCGGGTAAAACACAATTATTACTATTATTGCTTTCTATGGCACTCGCCTATCTATGTGGACAATTTTTATTATCTCTTTCAATGGGGTATTAAACAGGTATGAAAAAAATTATTGATTTGATTCGTCGCCTTAGTATCAAACAGCGATTAATCGCTTTTGCTCTTTTTCCCAGTATTTTAATGCTAATTTGTTTTATGTTTTATTATATGTTTTCACAAAGTGTTATTTTTCAAAAAAACGAACAAGCAAGTATTCAATTAGTGAATATGGCATCCGAAAATCTTTCTATGAATGCTTTGCGTCTTGCTGAAGATGTGGATAATATGAGTACATCGGATTTTTTTGTGGATTTGAAAAAGGATCCGGAAAACAGTGATGCTGTAGCACAGCTTGAAAAACTCCAAGTGAGCATGAAAAGCAGATTGGTGCGATTTTATGATGAACATGGAGCGTTGATAAAGGCATATGGGGTAGAGGAAGCCAATCATCCTATTTTAATGGACTTTCAAGAAAAATGGTACTATGATAAGAAAGAACGAGCCTTTATGTATCTAAGTCCGATTCATCCTTCTAATCATATAATGGGATATCTCTGTGTTTATTTTCCTTCTGATGTCTTTGCGCCATCCTTTGTTCAAGCAAGGAGTGACACCGCAGCTTTATTCATTTTGGATGAAGATGATCGGGTAATGTTTGGACAAGGGGATTTTGTTGATGATACACAACTTGAAATCGTAGATGGAGAAGCAACGATAGGAACCAAAAAGTATTATGTAAATGAACAAAATATCAGAGGATTATCCTGGAAGATTGCAAATGTGGTAAGACAAGATTATGTATATGAGGAAATCAATAATTTTCGTAATCTGATTTTGCTTTATTGTGTGATTGCGATGATCTTACTTTTGATTTTTTCAACCATAACCTATCATAGCATGCATGATCCAATCGATCATATCTTAAAAAGTATGCATGAATTCAGAGAAGATAATCTAGAAGCTATTCGTATAGAAGACGGTGGTAGGGATGAGATGCATACCTTAAGTGAAACGTTTAATGAGCTGTTATTACGTATTGATGAGCTTTTAACAACCATACAAAGAGAACAGGAACAACAAAGAGAAACACAAATACAATTACTTCAGGCTCAAATCAACCCACATTTTCTTTTTAATACTTTGAATACATTAAAATATTTAGCAATCTTAAATGAAGATAAACCGGTAAGTGAAGGAATCAATGCGCTTGCGAAACTATTGCGAAATACCATAGTAGATAGCAATGAAATGGTGACAGTACAAGAAGAAATAGAAAACGTGAAAAACTATATCATCATTCAAAAGCTTCGATATGGTGACTTATTTGAAACTGTTTATAATATTGATGATGATGTGAAATATCAAAAGATCTTAAAATTTTTGCTTCAGCCAATCGTTGAAAATAGTATCCTTCATGCTTTTGAAGAGGATAGAGAGCATCAGATCTTAACGATACGTGCAAAAATTTGGAAACATTGCTTGCGAATCGAAATCGGTGATAATGGCAAAGGTTTCCAAGTATTAAAGGCAGAAGCAAGTAATAAAAAACTTTCCAGTATCGGTATGAAAAACATACAAGAACGTATTCAACTGATGTATGGAGATGCATATTCAATGAAGGTAGAGAGTGTTATGAATGTTGGTACGATTACCACATTGATATTACCACTACAATCTTAAGGGAGGAATCTTATGTATAAGGTTTTGATTGCTGATGATGAAAATCTAATCAGAATTACATTAAAGAATATGATTGATTGGAAGTCTTTGGATTGTGAGGTCATAGCTTTAGCGAAGGATGGCGAAGAGGCATATCGTATCTATGAGGAAGTTCATCCGGAAATCGTGATCACAGATTTAAAGATGCCAAAGATGGATGGCATAGAATTGATTAGCAAAATACGAAAAGAAAACAATAATACGCAAGTAATCGCATTAAGTAATTATTCTGACTTTGAGTTGGTTCGAGATGCAATGAAGGCAGGAGCCTTTGATTATCTATTGAAAATCACCTTGGAGGAGAAAGAATTAGAAGAAATTATACGTCAGGTCAAACAAAACTGTGAGGCAAATACACTGACGATGGATGAAGAAGAGGATCAGGCATTGTTACAGCTTCGCCAATCTATGCTGATGATTAAAAATGAGCATGTGATGGAAGAAGATAAATTTTTAAAGGCATTGAACCAACCTATTTTTCAACCCTATTATAAAGATTATCAAATGGCATATTTTCGAGTAGATAATGTAGATGTGGTTTATGAAACTAAGATCAAAGACCATGCGAAAATGAAAAATAATTTACAAGACCTTATCAGAGAAACGATTCCTTTAGGAATGCCATATCTTATGATATTTCTAAGTAATCACTCCGGCGTATTGTTATTTCATGGTGAAGAAAAAATACGTGTTTTGAATATTTGTAACAGTATGATTCGTAATATATCTCAATACATGGATATTGCCTTATCCATTACGGTATCGCCAAAGGAAAATGATGTCACAAGCTTTTATCAAACTTATCTTGATATTCTAGCTTCCCATGATAAACGCTTTTATGAAGGGGAAGGTACCTTGATGTTCAGTGAAGAAAATTTTGAATTTGAAGAGCTTTCTATGAATGATATTTCTTTTCATACGGATATTTTAACTGCGGTTCAGGAAAAGGATTTTGCGCAAGTCAATCGTGTCGTAAATGAAGCTTTGCATTTTATGAAGATACAAAGAATGGATCCTTATAGTGTAAAAGAGTACTTTATATTTATATTGAATAATATAGAAGGTAATGAAATCGCAAAGGGAATCAAAGAGGCATATCCTTTTGATGCACTCCATCGTTATATCCATATCAGTGAAACGTTTGATAAGCTAAAGGAACAGGTAGAAACTGCTTTTGAAGAAATATGTAAATGGATGTGGTCAGAGGGATCAGATAAATATAAGAAAAATATTATGGAAATTATATCTTTTATAGAAGAACATTTGACAGAAAAAGTCACATTGAAAATGATTGCGGAAGCCTTTGGTATGAGTGAAAGCTATTTATCAAGGGTGTTTAAAAATGAGACCGGGATGAATCTGATTGGTTTTATTAATGATCGAAAGATGAAAAAGGCGAAGGAATTACTGGAAGATGAAAGTTTTATGATCAAGGATGTGGCAATGCAAGTTGGTATTGATGATCAATTTTATTTCAATAAAGTATTTAAAAAGGTATATGGTATGTCACCAAGTGAATATCGTAAGAAATTAAGTCAGCACGCTTTGGAATTAAGTGGAAATAAAGAAGTATAAAGCATAGGGGTACGGGCATACTCATCACTAGAGGTGATGAAATGTATAGCTATACAAAGAAAAAGAAGTTATCAAAAAGAAAACTGATCGTAACGATGTCCTGTCTTCTGGTGGTTGCTGTTGCATTTTTAAGCTATGAATATACAGTGAAGAAGGATCAGGAAACGGCGGTATTCAAAGAGGACAGTGTCCCGGTATTAACACTTCCTGCATCAAATACAAAGGAAACTTGTATAAAGCCATTCAAAGGTGACGTTAAGGTTGTTCTAGACTATTTTGATGGGAAGGAAAGCGATGTAGACAGTATCACTGAATTCGAAGGTGTTTATCGTGGTAATCAAGGCATGGATTATGCCAATAACAATGAACCCTTTGAGGTCTTAGCTTGTTTTTCCGGAAAAGTAAGTGAAGTCAAAGATGACTCAGTGTTTGGAAAAACGGTAACCATTCTTACAGATGATTTGGAAATTACCTATCAAAGTCTCGGTGAAGTCATGGTAGAAAAAGATGCTGAGGTAAAACAAGGCGATGTCATAGGAAAAGCAGGAGCCAATATTTACAACAAAGATCTAGGTAACCACTTACATATCGTAACAACTAAGACAGGAAAAATGATCGATCCGGAAATGGTGTTCGATAAAACCGTGGATGAAATCAAATAGTACCTTAACCGGTACTATTTTCACGTAAAAATCAATTCTTAAGGTTCCTTAAGAAACGTTAGGTTATGTCTTTTTAAATTGAAAAATTATGATATAATGTACATGCGCGAAACGGAGGTAGAAAAAATGTTTTCAAAAGAAGTTGGAATCGACTTAGGAACGGCAAACTTATTAATGTATGTCAAAGGCGAGGGAATCGTCATCGACGAACCTAGCGTTGTAGCAATAGATGCAGAAACAAAAAGATGTTTAGCGGCTGGACAAGAAGCGAAGGATATGCTTGGTAGAACACCAGGCAGAGTACTTGCGATTCGTCCTTTGAAGGATGGAGTCATCGCAGATTTTGAAGTAACGGAAATCATGCTGAACTTCTTCTTTAAAAAGTTGGCAATCAAAGGGATGTTTAAACGTCCTACCATTCTGATCTGTTGTCCAAGTAATATCACAAGTGTAGAAAGAAATGCAATTCGTGATGCTGCTTATCGAGCAGGTGCAAAAAAAGTATATATCGAAGAAGAACCAAAGGTTGCGGCAGTAGGTGCTGGCCTGGATATTGGAAAGCCTAGTGGATGTATGGTATTGGATATCGGTGGTGGAACCACAGATGTCGCTGTCATCTCTTTAGGAGAAATTGTTTCAAGTACCTCTTTGAAAATCGCAGGTGATACACTGGATCGTGATATCATCAAATTTGTAAAAGAAAATAAAAAACTGTTGATTGGTGATCGTACAGCAGAAGAAGTCAAGAAGAATATCGGTACTGCTTGGAAGGGTAGTATCCATGAAACGATGGAAGTAAGCGGACGTGACCTTGTCAGTGGATTACCTACAACGATTTCACTTGATAGTGAGGAAATCGAAGGTAGTATGAGAGAAAGTCTACAAGATGTGGTACGTGCTTGTAAGACTGTTTTGGAACAGACGCCTCCAGAACTTGCAAGTGATATTGTCACAAGAGGTATTGTGTTAACAGGTGGTGGGGCATTGCTTCATGGCATCGATGAACTTTTAAGAAATGAATTACATATTCCTGTTTATGTTGCGGAAAATGCACTTCGCTGTGTAGCGGAAGGTACCGGAATTTTATTAGAAAATCTGCACATGGTGAGATAAAAAAAGCGAGGTGGATCTATGGATTGGCTGAAATATCTGTTGATTCCATTGATGTTATCTGCGTTGATTACCCCGATTTTGAAGTGGATTGCTGTGAAATTGGAGATATATGCGCAGGAGAATGAAAGAACAGTTCATAGTGGAAAAATTGCACGTATTGGTGGAGTTGCCATCTATGTTTCTTTCATTGTGTGTATGGCATGCTTTATGGAAACAGATGTGACGATCAATGGAATCCTCATAGGCGGAACCATCATGTTTCTAGGTGGATTGATCGATGATATGGTAGATCTTAAGCCTAGCTATAAGCTCGCAATTGAATGTGTAGCAGCAATTGTTTTGATGGTCGTAGGAAAGGTTAGTCTTGATGTCATTCGATTACCATTTGGGATTACCATCGATATGGGAATCATTTCCTTTATTGTAACATTTGTATGGATCATTGGTATCACCAATGCTGTGAATTTAATGGATGGTCTAGATGGTCTTTCCGGTGGTATTTGTGCCATCATCCTTGTGGTCATTGCATGCATGTCAGTAGTAGAAGCTCGTCTTGATATTGAAACAATGTCGTTGCTACTTGCAGGTTCGATTTTAGGATTTCTATTATATAATCTGCATCCGGCAAGTATTTTTATGGGTGATTGTGGAGCGCTGTTTTTAGGCTTTATCATAGCCGCCATTTCACTTTTAGGTTTTAAGAGCTCTACGATCATGACATTGGCATTGCCGATTCTACTTTTGGCAGTACCGATCGTGGATACCTTAGGAGCCATTGTAAGAAGAAAGCTGTCTGGACATAAATTCAATGAAGCAGATAAAAAACATCTGCATCATCTTTTGATGCGACGCTTTGGGCATCGTAATACTGTTTTGATCTTATATGTCGTTACTGCACTTTTTGGGTTTACTGCTTATCTGTATCTTATCAATAAGGCAACTGGATTCTTTGTTTTGTTTATGATTGCGATCATCGTAGAGTTATTCATTGAATGGAGCGAAATGATATCAAAGCAATTTCATCCGTTATTGTCTATATTAAGAGGGATACAAAAGAAATGTGGAAAACTGTATGATATTCTCACAAAAAGAAAACGTAAATCGATAAAGGAAGAAATGGACAAACGTACCTTATAAATAGATTGGATATCAATCGTCTAACATTGTGTTAAAAAACCAGAGATAGGTATGCTCTGGTTTTTTTATATCTGGGAAGCATCAGGGAATTGTGTGACATAGATGTAAGTTTGATCAATGAATTCTCTGGCAGCTTGAAATAGAAATTTATTCTTATGATATATAATAGAAAATTTACGAGTCAATGCGACATCATCGATGCGAACGGAACTGATCTTTTTTTGATCTAAATGATCTTTTACCAACAAGTAAGGAAGAATGGATACACCGATACCCTTTTCTACAGCATGAATGATAGCTTGAGAAGACATACTTTCCCACAATGGATCAGCATTCATACCATGAAGACTTAAATAGGAATCAAAGATATCACGACCTGCACTGCCTTTTTCACGCAAAAGAAAGTTTTCTTCCATCAGATCTTGGGCTGTGATGGTTTCTTTTTTTGCCCATGGATGATCATTTGCACAGATTAAGGTTAAATGATCTTTCATAAAATCATGACTATGAATAAATTCTTGTTTGCTAACATGTTCTACAAAGCCAAGATCGATTTTATTTTCAAGTACCATTTGTTCAATTCTTTCTGAATTATAGATATATACACGGATTTTCAGATCAGGATATTTTTTTTGGAAACTTGAAACAAGATTCGGTAAGACATGGTTTCCCATGGTAATGCTAGCTCCAAGACGTAGCTCTCCAACATTATCCCAATTTTTGATATTGCTTTCCATTTCATCTAATAAACCGATCACATGTTGTGCATATTGACGGAATTGTTCACCGGCTTGGGTAATATGAAGCCGTTGAGAAATACGATCAAATAACTGAATACCATAATGCTCCTCTAACTCCGCAATGGCTAGTGAAATCGAAGGTTGCGAAATATAAAGGTGCTTTGCGGCTGTTGTCATGTTTCCATATTGACAAACAGCAAGAAAAATACGTAGATGGCGAATGTTCATAGATACCCTCCTATCATAAGTAAAATCATATGATGTTTATTTAATTATAATATTTTACTAATGAATTAACAAGACGTATACTGTTAACGTAAGGAGGGGATTAGAATGAAATCAATCGAAACATATAAGAAGCTATTTACATCTACTTTTTATTTAAGTGCATTCACCTTTGGAGGAGGCTATGTCATCATTCCATTGATGAAAAAGAAATTTGTGGATGATTTGAAGTGGTTAGAGGATGAGGAAATGATGAATCTAGCTGCGATTGCACAAAGTGCTCCTGGTGCAGTTGCGGTCAATGCTTCTATATTATTAGGATATCGCATTGCGGGATTAAAAGGAGCTTTGGTTACTGTTCTTGGAACGGTGCTTCCACCATTGATCATTTTATCCGTTATCTCAATGTTTTATGTAGCATTTAGAGAAAATGCCATCGTACAGGCAGTTTTAAAGGCTATGCAGTCAGCAGTTGCTGCTGTGATCTGTGATGTGGTGATCAGTATGTCATCTGGTTTGATCAAGGACAAAAATATCGTATCTATCGTTGTAATGATCGTTGCGTTTTGTGCAAATTATTTCTTGCAAGTGAATGTCATCGTGATTGTATTAGTGTGTGGAGTCTTTGGAGCGGCTATGATGTTTATGGAACAGCGTAAAGCAAAGAAGGAGGCACAAGTATGATTTATTTAAAATTATTTTGGAGCTTTTTTCAAATAGGTTTATTTTCCGTTGGTGGAGGCTATGCCGCAATGCCATTGATCCAAAACCAGGTCGTATCCTTGCATCATTGGTTGAATATGAGTGCATTTACAGATATCATCACGATTTCACAGATGACACCGGGACCGATTGCAATCAATTCAGCAACCTTCGTAGGTATACAGGTCGCAGGATTACCAGGTGCCATTATCGCTACCATCGGTTGCGTATTTCCATCTATCGTTTTGATGCTATTATTGGGGTATCTTTATGGAAAATATCATGAATTAAACGTTATTCAAGGTATATTAAACGGTCTTAGACCGGCAGTTATTGCATTAATCGCAGCAGCAGGAGTATCCATCGGAATTGTGGCATTTTGGGGAGAAGGAGCGATTTCTTTACCTTCAACAGACATCATAGGTGTCATCATTTTTGCGGTGTGTGTGATTATTTTACGAAAGTGGAAAGCGAGTCCTACAATGGTCATGGTCATGGCTGGTATCCTTGGAGGTATCACTTATTTGATAGTTTGACCTTATTTTGATTATAGACAACAAGACCTTTTTAGGTCTTTTTTTCAATATGAAATCAAGAAAAGTAAGACTTGGAATTTGAAGAGAAAAGGAAAAAATGAAAGGAAATTTTAATAAAACAAGCAAAAAATATATTTATTTTACATTTTCATGATTTTTTTTTATTTTTCGTGTATCCTATCCCCTAAGGAGGGATACATATGGAAATCAAGAAATTATACGAACTATTAGAGCATGAAAAGAAAGAACAGCGAATCACTGAAGCAACTTATTGGGATTATCTATGGGAACTTTATGTAGAAGAAAAAAGTGCTGATTATCAAATGTTGGCTGTGAAAGAAGCTATCCCTAGATTGATTAGTGATGATAATCTGAGAAAGCGAAGACACATCAACAATTGTATGGAGTTAGGACTGAATATCAAGATAGGTGATATCTGTTATATCGATTATGGAGAAGCCTATATCAACGAAATAGGATATCAACATTTTGGATTGATCGTTTCCATTTTCCATAGCAAGGCATTTGTGGTACCAATGAGTGGAAATCATGCGGCTTTCTTACAAGCCTACAGCAAAGATAATCCAAAAGGAAAACGTCATTTGATGCGACTTGGAAAAATCAAAGGAATGAACAAGGAATCTGTATTGTTCATCAATGACGCAAAGTGGATCAATACCGCAAGGATCATTGATATAAAAGCGCATCTAAATAAGAACAGTTCACTGTTTCATGAAATTAAAGAACGAGTAAAAAGCTGTCTTGATGAAGGCACTATGCATAAATAAGGAAAAATATGCATGATTTTGAAAAAAGAATAGACAAAATAATGCATCACAGACAAAAACTGACAGAAACAACACTTTCTTTCTTTTAGAATGTTAAAGAAAGAGGTGGTTTTGTGGAAAAGGCAGTTTTAGGTAAGGAAAAAAGCAGATACCAGATCCGCATACAAGATGTCTGCTGTGCGATGATTTCCATTTTATTAGGAAGCATTGCCTCACCTTTTGCCTATATGTTCGTATTTATTTATTGTGCAATGTCTTATATCAGAAGTACAAGAGAAAGTACGATCGTTGTGTTTTTTGTTTTATTGATGTCGCTTGCCAGAGGGGTGTTAGATACTTATTTATATGCATTGGGTTTCACCTGCTTTTTTATCATCGTACATATGATACGCTTATTGGAATATAACTTATATGAATGGATCTGCGCAATCGTTACATTAATTATGATTCCTTATAGTGTTCAACAATTCGGTTTTGTAAAAGAGGTTGTGATATTACCTATGTGCACCTTTCTTTTGATGCGACAAATGTGTAAAGAATTTAATTGGATACAACATCGCTATGTACTTCCGGAAAGTATGTATGGATTGTTTCTGCTTGCGATTTATGTTTTGTTTATTCAAATGATGCCAGAATACAAGGAATATATCGGATGGATATCTTTTGCTCTTATCGCCATGATATGCGAACCTGTGACGTTGCTTACCTTGTTTATGCTGTTGTACTTTTGTATGGGGGTACCATGGATCATGATGGCTGTGCCTGTGATTCTATGTGTATTTCAAAAAGAAAGGTTGCTTGCGGCAGTTGTCATATTATGTCTAGGTACTTATATGGTGCATAACGTGTGGAGCGTTGCTTATTTCTTATATTGTTTTGCCTTGTTAGCGATACAAAAAGAAAAGCTGCCATTCTTTACACCGTCACAAACAAAGCCTTGTATGAGCAGGTTTCAAGATCAAGGTCTATTAAAAAGGCAGATGTTAAATTATGCGAGTATCTTTCAATCCTTAGCAAGTTATTATGCAACCATGAGCAATGAAGAAAGTGAATTATTAAAAACCATGGCTGAAGCACTTCGATACAATGCAGATGTCATTTGTAAGGCAGACCATCGATTTCAAGAACAGGAACGAATTGTCACTGCTTTAGAGGGCTATCAATATGGGGTGGATGATTTTGTGATGGAAGAACCTAAACCAGGATATCTTCAAATCGTTATGGATATCTCAAATATCAAACGAGGTGAAATCAAAACAACATTAAAACCATTGATGGAAGCCTTGATGCATCGTAATTTAGAACTAGATGAAATACGAAATCGTAGATTTTTTAATGGATTTCACATCTGTATGAGTGATGCAGTACCTTATCAAATTGATGCATTGGCTGATAGTGTGAAAAATTCTTATACAGGAAATGGAGATACCTTTTCTATCTTTCGGTTTCGTCAAAGCATGGTATGTATGATATCCGATGGTATGGGAAATGGAGAACGGGCTGCGCAAAGCAGTCAATTGATTACCACTATATTTCAAAGGATGATGATTAGTGGGATTACACAGGATGCCGCAATCAAATGCATCAATAAGCTGATACAAAGTGATGCATTCGCAACGCTTGACGTTATGTGTTTTAATTATGCGTTAGGTATTGCTTATATATCGAAATCAGCCGCATGTCCTACTTATCTCATGCGTGATCATAAGCTTTATGAAATTAGTGGCAATGCATTACCTGTAGGCATTGTGTCTGTGATGCAACCGGACTGTTTTTCTATTGAGTTAGAAGATGGTGATGAATTTATTATGATGAGTGATGGAATCGAGGCGCATGAATTTTATGAATGGATGAGAGAACGACAGTCTCATAGTCTACGAGAAGATGTGGATATTTTCCGGGAAATACTTGAGAAGACGAGAAGAAAGGATGATTCTACCTTTATCATAACCAAAGTCAGTAAAAATCAGAGAATGTAGGGATATTGGCACTGAACACAGTGCTTTTCTTTTATTTTCATGTCAATAAAAAGATGCTTTTTTTTTGATGTATGATATAATACGCATATGAAATTATTAGAACTTGAACATAACAAAACATATATCATCGGTGTTAGCGGAGGTCCTGATTCTATGGCACTTTTGGATATGTGTGTAAAAGCAAAACTGAATATCGTGATAGCACATATGAATTACCAAGTAAGGAAATCGGCGTTTCGAGATATGGAAATCGTGGAGCAATATGCCAAACAGTATCATATCCCTTGTGAAATTCGTTTACAGGAAAAGCCATGCAAAGGTAATTTCGAAGCGTTTGCCAGAGAACAACGCTATGCTTTTTATGCGGAGCTTATGCATCGCTATCATGGGGAAGGAGTATTGTTAGCTCATCATTTGGATGATCATCTGGAAACTTATCTCATGCAGAAACAAAGAAATAGTGAAGGAAGTGTGTGGGGCATTCGTGAGCAGACAGTGATACATGGCTGTAACATTCTACGCCCATTACTTTCTTATACGAAAAATGATATCATGGACTATTGTGAAAAATTTAAAGTGCCTTATGGAATAGATGAAACCAATTTAGGGAATGATTATACTAGAAATAGAATTAGACATGAGATCATCGAACCGATGAGCAGAGAGGAAAAAGAGGCTTTGGCTACACTCATTTTACAAGAAAATGAACAAAAAGCTGCGAAAACAAGGAAATGGAAACAATATCTTTCTACTTGGCAGCATACAGTAGAAGAGTTGAGTTTACTAGAGGAGGAAGACTTGAAAGAATTACTTCAAGTGTTGATTTATGAACAATTAAAGCTTTCTTTGAATCATCATGAAATCAATATACTAGTAAAACTGATCCAAAAGCATGAAGATGGATGGTCACGTGTCATAGCAAATAAATATGAATTTTATCAAGAATATGGTAAACTTTGTATAGATTCCATCAAAGAACAAACGTTTTCTTATACCTATGATCGCATTCGTTTTGAGCAAACACCGTATTTCACAATCAGTGATCATGGAAGCTCTACCGAGGCTTTGACCTTGCAAGAGGATGATTTCCCAATTACCATACGAAATGCACAAGCAGGCGATGTTATCCAGTTAAGATTCGGTAGAAAAAAGCTGAATCGTTGGTTTATTGATCGTAAGATACCAAAAAAAGAACGTAAAATATGGCCTGTGGTAACCAACAAGGATGGAATTGTAATACTGGTACCGAAAATCGGCTGTGATATTGCACATTTCTCTAACAATCCTACGTTATTTGTGTTAAAATAGAAGGTAGCTGTATTAGGAGGATCATTCATGCGTGATGTTATTGAAAAAGTATTAGTAACAGAAGAAGAAATCGTGAAACGTAGCCGAGAACTTGGCGCTGAAATCACAAAAGATTATGAAAAAACAAATGAAACACCATTGGTGGTAGCACTACTGAAAGGAAGTGTTCCTTTTTTAGCTGAAATCATCAAACATATAGATATGGACATTCAATTTGATTTTATGGATGTTTCCAGTTATCAGGGAACAGAATCTATTGGCGATATTCGTATTGACAAAGATCTGGATTGTTCTGTAAAGGATATCTCAATTTTGTTGGTGGAGGATATCGTTGACACCGGCAGAACCTTGAAGGAAGTCACTAAACTTTTGAAAAACAAAGGTGCGAAAGATGTAAAAGTCGTTTCTTTGTTAGATAAACCTGATCGTCGTGTGGTGGATATCGAAGCGGACTATGTTGGTTTTACCATTCCAAATGAATTCGTTGTAGGGTTCGGTTTGGATTATGACCAGAAGTACCGTAATCTACCTTATATTGGTGTGTTGAAACCTGAAATCTATAAATAAAAAAGGAGGACTTGGGTATGAAAAATAAAAAGGTCATAAGCCTTTGGCCCTACTTGCTGATCCTTGCAATTCTGGCAGTCCTAGTTACGTATGGGACTGGAAGCAATACGAAAACATTCAATTACAATGAATTTTTAGCAAATGCTGAAAAAATGGAATTCAAAAAGGTTGAAATGGCAATGGGCACTACTGTGATCGATGTTAGCGGAACCTATGCAACAAGTAAAGGAAATGCTAGTTTTAAGGTAACTGTACCAAATACAGAGGAAAATGTAAAATGGTTGACAGATACTTTATCAAAGGATAAGAGCACAGAGCTGACAACAAGAGATCCAAATCAGGAAAGCTTCCTGATGAAATTCTTTATCAATGTATTCCCTTATTTGATGCTTGCGGGTATCGCAATTTTCTTCTTTACGAAGATGAATAGCGGAGGTAGCAATAAGGCATTTGAATTCAGTAAATCAAAAGCTAGAATCGAAGGAAACATCAAGGTACGTTTTAAAGATGTAGCCGGATGTGATGAAGAAAAAGAAGAAGTAAAAGAGATTATTGATTATTTAAAAGATCCTAAAAAGTTTACGGATATGGGAGCACGTATACCTAAGGGGATGCTGATGGTTGGTCCTCCAGGTACAGGTAAAACGTTGCTTGCTAAAGCAGTAGCCGGTGAAGCAAATGTTCCGTTTTTCTCTATCAGTGGTAGTGATTTCGTAGAGATGTTTGTTGGTACTGGAGCAAGCCGTGTACGTGACATGTTTAAAAAAGCTCAACAAACAGCACCTTGTATCGTATTTATTGACGAAATTGATGCTGTTGGTAGACAGCGTGGAGCCGGTATGGGTGGCGGAAATGATGAACGTGAACAGACATTAAACCAGTTATTGGTTGAAATGGATGGTATGGGTGAAAACAAAGGTATTGTTATTATTGCAGCTACCAATCGACCTGATGTATTGGACCCTGCGTTATTGCGTAGTGGACGATTTGATCGTCAGATAACGGTAAACCTACCTGATAAAAAAGGACGTTTTGAAATTTTGAAGGTTCATGCTAGAAACAAGAAACTTGGAAATGATATTTCACTGGAATCCCTTGCGAAACGTACACCGGGATTCTCAGGTGCAGATTTGGAAAATGTTTTGAACGAAGGTGCTATTCTTGCAGTTCGTGATAAACGTAAGGTCATTACGATGGAAGATCTAGATGAAGCAATCGACCGTGTTATGATGGGACCTGCGAAAAAATCTAGAAAGTATACAGAAAAAGAAAAACGCCTAGTGGCGTTCCATGAAGCAGGACATGCTGTTATCGGTATCAAACTGGAAGATGCCGACATGGTAGAAAAAGTTACTATCATCCCTCGTGGTGAAGCAGGTGGCTATAACCTAATGACACCAAGAGAAGAAAAAATGATGCCTACCAAAGCTGATTTTATGGCTCAGATTACCGGTTTATTGGGTGGTCGTGTGGCAGAAGAAGTTGTGTTTAATGAAATCTCTGCAGGAGCTAGCAATGATATTCAACGTGCTACTAAAATCGCAAAGGCTATGGTAAGAAGCTGGGGTATGTCAAACCTTGGACCTATTCAATATGATGATGGAACAGGGAATGTATTCCTTGGTAGAGACTATGGTTCCGGTAGCAATTACTCCGGTGAAATTGCATATGAAATCGATAAGGAAATTCGTAAGATCATCAATGAATGTTATGATCATGCGAAACAAATCATCACAGAACATATTGATCTATTGACATTGATTGCCAATACCTTAGTAGAAGAAGAAACAATTACAAGTGAACAAATCAATAATTTGGTTACTTATGGTAGTTTGACTAATCCTAATGAAGTGAAAAAGGAAGCAACTACTTCAGAGGATGTAGAAAACCAGATCAAACAGGATAATATGGAAGCACAGGAAGTTCTTCATGATGACATTGATCATCACGATGCTGAGGAAGAAAAGAAAAAACAGGAAAAGGTCAGCTTTGAAGAAGCGATGAAGGAACTTACAAAAAGTGATGACTATGATGAATCAAAAGAATAAGAGATAGCAAACGCTATCTCTTTTTTTCATGATATGAGAGATACCACAATCACAGTGAGAGGATATTGATCTGTATAATAAGTATGTGAAAAAAATTACCCATTCGATTGGGTAATGAAAATGGCGCTAACAGAGAAAATCTATGACATACATGTATAAAAAGATATGGTATAGGTGTAATTTGAGTGTTTTTAACATCACTTTTTTCTACATGATTTTTAAAGCATGCTCCACACAGGTTATAAAATTTGAAAATGTAGGTGTTGAGAAAATATCATGAAATAATGTATCGTTTTCGAGGAAAATTGATAGATAATGCCAAAATTGTAATTCTTTGATATTATTCTTCGCAATAGATACAAGAAGAATGATACGAACAGCATGTTCTTCATCCCAATAAACTTCATTTTGAAGCAATGCTACAGATACAAGTGTTTCCTCCGACATTGGCGTAAGAGGGTGGGGGATGGCAACATGATTTCCAAAATATGAACTGGATAGATTTTCTCGATTGTAAACCGATTTTACAAATTCATCTCCTAAATGATATGTGCAATTAATATTATCAATGACGATTTTTAATGCTTCATCTTTAGAGGAAACACTACCGTAAAAAAATCGTTCTTCACTGAATTTTGTCAATACTGCATGTATATCATTATAACCCTGAATAGTCATTGTGATTTTTTTGAAATCTTGTTCACTAGGAAATAAATTTATTTTAGGAATGACATTCTGATATTCCTCAAGATATTGTTCTGTGGTAAACACCCCATCATAGTTCTCCACCGAAATATTGGTATTTGTGATTGGCCAAGAAGTAAAATCTATGATTTCAATTTGATTGGGAATGTTATTGAATATCTTATGTTTTAATAAAATCATTTCTGACTTTCGTAAAGACGTAATGATCAAGATTTTTTTACCTTTTGTCGTAGATATATAATTTTCTAATCCAAAGTTAAAATAAAGAGCAAGATAGGATATCTCATCAATGGACACTGTAAGCCCAAATTCTTTTTCTATCAGAACTGAAAAAAATAAAGCGATATCGTAGGCATGAGTAAAAGATAGATGGATTTCATTAGCCTGAGGATTAGTTAATTGAGTTCCCGATTTGATGCGGTAAAATAAGGGCACTACATGAAGTGCCAATACAAGTTTTAAATTATCAACTGCATCAAAGTTGATAGAAAATTTTTGAAAAATGAGATGAAATGCTCGATCAATAAATGCATTAACTTCTTCCTGTAATAAATCTTCTCCTGTATAATCTAATCGACCAAGGATGATTTGTGTTAACAGCATACATTCATAATAGAAATAATCTTCAGGAAGTTTATTTCGGTTTACTAAAGTATGCAAGATATCCTTTGCGATGATAAATTCTTTTGTTTGCTTAAGACCTAAATCTGAGGGCTGTTCAATAAAATGAAAATGTTTGATCCTTTGAAGCGATAATGATACATAAGAAGTTATATTTTGTAATGTACTTTCATCGATATGATATTGATATTTAATAAAAACATCAGCAACTATGGTATAAATTGCGTTTGTACTTTCTGGTGCAGTACTGTCGAATTCATAATCCATACCAATTTTATTAATGCAAGTTCTCTTCTTTAATTCGCTACCAAGAATTGCATACCCGTGATTGGTCTTATACTCTAATTGTAGTGAAAATTCTTTTAATATCGTTTTTAATTCCCGTATGGTTGTATAGAGTGTCGTTTCACTGATACTAAATTGTTCCATAAGATCATATTTGGGAGTATATCCATTATTGTTCAGGAGGTATTTTATAATAAGCTTAGAGCGATTATTTGCATTAGCATAATCATAAGAACTATTGCTTTTTAATAAGTGTAAATCTTTTTTTAATTGTACTTCATTTAGGATTTTTATTCTTGTCCCTTTTCCTGGAGAAGTAATGATTTCGAAAGAGGCATATTTTTTCCCGTATTCTTTTATTGCTTCCAAATCATTAAAGATCGTTCTCATACTTACTTTAAAGTGAGTCGCAATCATATTTGCTGTGATATAGGAATCACAATATTGTAAAAAATACTCAATAATATGTAATTGGCGTTCAGATAGCATAATTTCACCTCTTTTATTCAAATAGATTATACAATAAGTGTTTTTAGAAATATATCAAAAAATTTCTACATATTTTATGCAAACAGTTGCAATTTTTTTTATTGTTATTTTCATATAATATATGTAAATCATTGTAAAACATTATGAATCTTGAATGATATAGTTTAGACAGAAGTTGACCATAGCATGAAATAAGTGGTTAACAAGAAATGAAAGGAGGAAGTAGATATGGCATGAAATTGAGTTATAGGAAAGAAATAGAAAAAGGAGGAAGAAACAATATGGTTAAAATTTTAATCGTAACGCATGAAGATTTAGGAAAGGCTTTACTAGATAGTGCAGAACTAATTGTAGGAAAGCAAACAGATATAGAAGCATTCTCGTTGAAAAGAGGCGAGGATATTTTGATCTTTAGTAAAGCCGTAGAACAAAGAATGAAAGCATATGCTTCAACAGCAGATGTTTTAATCTTCACCGATTTGTTTGGCGGAAGTCCTACGAATGCGGTAATGTCGCATATTATGGACTATCCATTTCGATGCTTAACTGGGGTGAATTTACCAATGTTATTGGAGGCATTAATTACGCGACAGCAGGAGAATATCACCCTAGATGAAATTGCAATGAAATGTAAACAAGCTGCTTTGGATGGTGTTAAAGATGTAAACAGCATTATTGCAGAGGATTATCAGATTTAAATGAATAGAAAGAGGTATGCAAAATGGCAAAAATAGGCCTTATTAGAATCGACGATCGATTGATTCACGGACAAGTTGTAACGACATGGATCAACCATACAGCAAGCACACGGATTCTGATTGCAGATAATGAATTAGCAAACAATAAATTTATGGCAAGTATCTATACTATGGCGGCACCTAAAGGACTTACGGTTGAAGTTATTGCAATTGATCATCTTGCGCAGGAATGGAAAAAAGATGAACTTGGCACAGGAACATTATTGATTTTGTTTAAAAATGTTAAGGCATTATATGATGCCTATCAAAAAGGGTTTCATTTTTCCCATGTTCAAATTGCTGGATTAGCATCCGGTCCCGGAAAAAAATTGGTTTATAAATCTGTTGGGTTAGATAAAGAATCAGCAATGCTACTTAAAGACCTTCATGACCAAGGAGTTAATGTTGAGTTTCAATCAATGCCTGGCGAGAAGATCGTTGATATACAAACCATCATAAAGAAATATTTTACATTATAAAACAAGGAGGTTATCATGAACGAAGTAACAATTATTCAAGCAATTCTCATTGGACTATTCTATTGGTTTGAATGCAATCGATATGGACATTCTTTCACTGCATCTATTCTAATGAGTTGTATGCCTGCAGCTTTATGGGCAGGAATTGTTTTAGGCAATATTCCTGCTGCTATGGCGATTGGCGCTGTGATTCAGTTAATGTTTTTAGGTACTATTGGTCCTGCGGGAAATATTCCTCAAGATCCAGCTTTAGCAGCGTTAATTGCAACAACAATTGCATTAAAAACAGGAATGGATGCGGAAGCAGTTGTAACATTGGCAATTCCTGTCGGACTATTAGGAGCACAGATTTCAAATTTGATTCGTGCCCTTAACGTTGTATGGGTGCACATGGCTGACAAATATGCAGCAAAGGGAAATGTACGGGGAATCATCCTTTCTGGTTTGGTCTATCCATCCCTGATGCGACTTCCTATCTGTGTGATACCTGTTGCATTGGCAGCATTTTATGGACCTACATTTGTACAAGGTATTCTAGACGTTATTCCACAATGGCTTATGCATGGATTGACTGTTGTAGGAGGTATTATGCCTGCGTTAGGATTTGCCATTGTAGTATCAGTAATAGGAAGAAAATATCTGCTTCCATATTTTATTACAGGTTTCTTCCTTATTAAATTCTCCGGATTGGGAATTTTACCGATTTCTATCTTCGGATTGGTGATTGCATATTTACATATATTATTTACAAATAAAGATATCACGGCAGAGATAGAGATGGAAGAGGAACCAGAGGAAGAAAAAGCACCGGTATTCCGTTTGTTGGAGAAAAAAGATATCTCGAAATCTTATTGGATGTGGTGGTTGAGTTGTGAAGTTTCAAATTCTTTTGAACGTCTACAATCACTTGCTTTCTGTTGTGCTATGACACCAATTTTGAAAAAACTTTATACAAACAAAGAAGATTTAAGCGCAGCATTACAAAGACATTTACAGTTTTTTAATACCGAATGTACGTGGGGAGCTATTGTACCGGGGATGACCATTGCTTTAGAGGAAGAAAAAGCAATGCATGCAGATGTACCAGATGATACTATCAACGGCATCAAAACAGGTCTTATGGGACCATTTGCAGGTATTGGTGATACAATCAACTGGGCGACTTTATTGCCAATTTTACTTGGATTGTTTATTCCTATGGCAGAAAAAGGGAATTGGATCGCAGGTGTAGCGCCTATCTTGATCTATACGGCAATTACATGTTTTATCGGTTATCATTTATATCATTTTGGTTATAGTGCGGGTACAAAATCAGCAACCTTCTTATTAAAATCAGGATGGATCGATAAAGCTATTTTAGGGGCTAGTATTTTAGGATTGTTTATGATGGGAGGTCTAGCAGCTACATTTATTCAAGTAACAACGCCACTTTCCATTCAAACAGGAGGCACTGTATATAGCATACAAGAAATATTAGATAGTATCTTACCTGGATTATTACAATTAGCTACTGTTGGGGGCGTATATTTATATTTGGAAAAAGTAAATCGAAATTATACCCAAATTGTTTTATTGATGATTGGAATAGGCTTGATTTTGGGTGGTCTTGGGATTTTATAAAAGGAGAACAAATAAATGAAAGATGCAAAAAAGATTTATTTTTTAGAGCCAGTTTTTGAAGCAAAATACTGGGGTGGTCAAGCTATAAGAGAAAGATATGGATATGAAACAGAACTTCCAAATATTGCACTCGTATATCATGTCATTGCTCTTCCTCAGCATCAGTTGGATAATAAGGTGTTGGGAACTGATAAGGTTTTATCAAAGTTTTATCATGAAAATCCTGAATTATTTCACTGTGATAGAGAAGAGTTTCCTATTCGCTTGAGTGAAGGAAATGGTGTAGATTTAATTTCTATTCAATTACACCCTAATGATGAATATTGTCTTGCACATGAAGGTGAACGAGGCAAAGTGGAGTGTCTTATCCGCATACAAGGTGATTGTGATCATTTAGCGATTCGGGGACATCATGCTAAAACGAAAGAGGAATTCTGTAAATTGGTAAAAGAAGAACGTTGGGATCAGTTATTCCGCATTGTGGAAATAAAAAAAGGACAATATACCCACACTCCTCAAGGATTACTACATGGAGAACCTAAAAAAACAGAAGAAAAAGACATTATATCTCTTGCGTTTGAAACAAATTCAGACATTACTTACCGCTTATATGATCATGACCGCAATATGGCAGATCGCCCACTTCATATCGATAAAATTATAGATACGGTCAACATTCCAGATGATACCAATTATGGTATCGATGTAGTTCCAAGAAATGAAAACGGATGTATCATATATGATTTCTTAGATGAACCAGGGATTTTTACTGCAAAACGTATCCAAGTAAAAGAAGAAGGAATCTATGAACAAACTGAATTCTTATTCCTAGTTTGTCTTGATGGAGAAGCTAAGATAAATGATATACACATAAAAAAAGGAGAAACCGTTTTTATCCCGTATAATTATGGCCCTTTGCATGTGCAAGGTGATGTTGATTTAGGTCTTATTACATATAAAAATCGCATTTAAACTTAATTATTTATCAAGTATTTACTAGATTATTAGAAATAGAGGAAAGAGATAAATATAGCGTGTCATAGCCTGTTCAATAGATTCTCTTTTCTCATTTACAAGAAGGAGAGTGTAACCGTTGACCAAAATAATAGAGGAAAACACAGGATCAAAGAATGTGGTTATAATAGGGGCAGGGAAAGAAGGAAAAGGTACATTTGGTGATATATTTCATGAAGTAGGATGGCATATAACATTTTTAGATAAGGATATAGATGTAATTCGTGCACTCTTACAAAAGAAAGCATATCAGGTGGAAGCAATATATGAAAATCGTGTTGAACAACATGAGATTAATAACTATGATGCTTATGAAATAAAAAATCATGCGGCGTATGAAGAGGATATTTTAGGTTGTGATGTGATCGTTTTTGCACTTTACCCCGATGATATCTTCGAAGCTATGGCTGACATACGAGATCTTTTAAAAAGAAGAGCTCATCAAAATCCAGAAAAAAAATTAACAATATTAAGCGGGACAAATAAGAATCGTATGATTTCTATCTATGAAAAGCATATGCTAAAGTTTTTTGATGAAAAAGAATTGTACTGGTATCAAAGAAATGTAGTGTTTCGGGATATGATCATTCGTAGAAGTGCCAATGCTATATCTACAAGTTCGCTATATTTATCCACAAAAGCGCTTTTATCATTATTGATCCAAGGTCCTGTTTATTTTGATGTCGCAATATTTCCATGGCTAGAACTTCGTGACCAGTTGGAAATGTTCAAAGATATAAAGATATTTACCTATAATTGCCCACATGCCGTCTGCGCATATGCTGGATATTGGAAGGGTTATAAAACAATAGAAGAAGCACAACAAGATTCTGAAATTAAAATGCTGATGGATGCTTGTTTAACAGAAGCAAAGGAAGCTATTCTAAAAGAGTTTCCTATAACAAGAGAGAATTTGGCGTTATTTATAATGATGCCAAAAGGATTTAAAAATGAAGAAGAATTGATAACCAGAGTTGCGCTGGATCCTGTTAGGAAATTATCAGAACATGATCGATTGACGGGAAATGCACTGTTATGTATAAAACATGGCATTGAACCGAAAAACTTAATCAAAGCCATAGCATATGGCATGGCTTATGATGAACCATCGGATAAAAAGGCACAATATATACAAAAGATGATTTCTGAAAAAGGGATTTCCTATGCTGTAAGCAAGGTTGTCGGATTGCCAGAACATCATGATATTGTACAAGGTATCGTCTATAATTATAAATGCTTAAAAAAACCAGCATAATGCTGGATTTTTTTTTGTCGAATCATATTCTTTCTAATTTCAATTATAATCAAAGAACTGTATTTTCTCTTGCAGAATCAAGAGATTGAACGTAAATATTTTTACTTTTTTATAATAAAAAAAGGAACACGGGCATATTCCTTTTTTTAAATGGGGAAAATAATGAATGAATAGGAGTAAATAAATACTACTTGCTCTTTTTTACCTTTTTAGGTAAATAGTGATAATTAAAAGATTTTGAATTATCACATTGCTTTCCAACGGTTATCAGCTGGCTTACTACATTCTTAATCACTTTCATAACGGAACCTCCCATAAACCATCGATAGTGCAACTTCCATCATTAAGAATCCAATGATATGGAAATATGAAATATCACCAAGGAAATAAAAGAAGCCACTTACTATCAGAAGTAGAGTAGAAACGACTTTACATCGAAGATGTAATTTATGGATAAGTGGATACTGCCATTGCTCTTTGGTAAAGTATGGTAGATTTTTAAAAAAGAGCATAACAGATATCAGGAGAAAACCAATTGTCATCCATATAAGATTCAATGTGGAATACCACAATGCAAGGATAAATGCTACAACTGTAATTCCAAAACATGCGATAAGGGAATTTGCATGATAGCCACCTGCATTTGATCTTAATAGATGAAATCCAATTAGATAAACTAGCATATCAATCAGTCTATGACTGATGAGAGCGATGCTTAAGATACCAATTGTATTAAGAATGTCACTTGATAGTGCAACCAATGCAAATCTGAAATAATCTACATCTTCTTCACTATCAATATACCCTTTCTTCCATAGATAAATTCCTAACTTATACCCATATTTTTCAATCATTTCTTCTACCTTCGGCCTAATCATACTACAATCCCAAATAAATTGGAATATTTGTGGTACGAATAGCAGAAATTGCGTCTGAATAGCAAAGAATAACTATAAAGCGCTTATAGATAAAGGGTTTTCTTCATTTCATAGTAGAAAATCTATGGATAATATATAAGCTATCTTGTATAATAAGGGATATATAAGGTTACATATAAGAAGGAATGAGGGAGTGCTTTAACATGAGGATAGCTATCGTAGATGATGAAAAATTTTACTTAGAGAGAATACGATCGATCGTTGAACAAACATTACCAGAATATGAAACAAAATGTTATCAAGATGTATCCGATTTTATAAAAGAAGCAGATGAGTTTGCCATAGTATTATTGGATATCGCAATGCCAGGAGAAGATGGTATTGAATTGGCTAAAAAGCTTAGACAAAAAGGCTGTGTGATCATTTTTGTGACGAGTATGAAAGAACGTATGCAAGAAGCTTTCGGTAAACATGTTGAAGGCTTTGTACTCAAAGAAGATCTTATGGATCAATTACCTAAAGTATTGGAAATCGTAGATGAAAGCCTATATATCGATCATAATTTCATTTATAAAGATGATCTTGGAAGAGAGAATAAGCTAGCCATATCCAGCATTTATTATTTGGAGGTCTATCGTAAAGATGTATATGTTTATAAAAAGGATGAAAAGATTCACTTACCTAATATGACATTAAAGGAATGCTACAACCAACTTGATCGCAATTTTGTATATGCCTCCCGCCATATGATAGTAAACGTTGCCCATATGGTGCATTTAAATAAACAGTATCAGATTTTTATGGACAATGAAGAAGTCCTTTATACCAATCGTTACTGTTATAAAGATGTCAGAGAAAAATTTATGGAGATAATACTATGAAACTTGCAGGCGATATTATTCTTTGTGTGTTCGATTTTGTAAGAATTTTGTTTTTTTATTGGCTTTTAAATGGAAAAAGGAAACTAAAATTTAATTACGAAGGTGTGGCTTTGGTGTTGCTAGGTATTGTATTAGATTATACACTAACTGTGGGCGTACCAATTCCATATATTTATTCAGAATTATTTTTTATTCTTGTGATTTGTTTTATTGGTGTCCTTTTGTTCCGTTTTTCTATTTATGCTTCCTTCATTTATGCCCTTCTTTATATTATGATAGGTCATCTTGTCTCTTTGATGGAAACAACAATTTACGGTGGTTTGTTAGATATTTCATTCCTTCACATGCCAGATCTTCAACAATTTTTAATCTCCTTAATTTATCAGTTTATATGTGCCTTGGTATGTATGCTATGTGCAAAATATTACAAAGGTTTAGGTGGAGAAAAAGATGTTCGATTACTACAACAGTTGGTGTTTTTATTAACGCCGACAACGGTGTTATATACGGAAATCTTTAATCTTTCCTTTCAAGAACCTGGAAATAATGCTTATGTCATGCTATCTTTTATAGCTTCTTTATCCTGTCTTACAATCATCTATATTGGAAAAGAAATTTGTTTACAAAAAGAAAAGGAATTACAAAATGCATTAACAGCACAAAAACTTGATGCTACGAAAACATATGCTGAGGATATTGCTTGTTACTATGAAAAAGCAAGAGAAATTCGTCATGATATGAAATCTTATTGGCAAATGATGGGCGTCTTATTAAAAGAGAAGAATTATGAAGAGGCTGAGAAGGTTGTTCACTTGCAAAATAAGTCGTTAGCGATTGATAAAGTCATCCCTTATTCAGGTAACACCTACCTTGATGCGATCTTATATCAAAATGTAATTAGTCATCCTGAAATCGATTTTCAAATACAAATACAGGATATCCATGATATTTATATGGATACTATGGATTTCTGTTCTTTGATCATCAATTTATTGAATAATGCGGTAGAAGGCGCAAAGGGGGAAGATAAATATGTCACAATTAGAATTGAACAAGATCGTTATAAGCTTTCTATTTGTGTGAGCAATCCTATAGAGCACGTAAAATCTTTGATCAGTGAGAAAGGGGATCAAGAACAACATGGATTAGGATTGAATATTATTCATAAAATTGTAGATGCATATGATGGTGAGGTTTTTATTCAACAGAAAAATAATGTCTTTACCATTAAGCTTATGGTTAGTAATCAATAACGAAGGCTTTCATGCTATTCATCCGTATTTTTTACTATTGGTACCAGAAACCTTGCGTGGTTAATTTTTCAATGGTAGCATAAAAGTAGAAAAGAGGTGCTGAGATATGAGTTTTCATGAATTTTATCAGAAATGGCAAGATCGAGAAATCAAAATTAAATTCAGAACAATAAAAGATAGACTGCAATATTACATCAATTGGATATGGGTGATTTTGACTCTAGGGGTATCTATGGCGGTTTATCATCTTTCCTATCATGGAACTCTCAGTAACTTAGTCGCAGACGTATTTATCGCATGTTCCATGTGTGTATTTCTTTATCTTGTGTTATTTGGTACGAAGCTCATGAAGAAAAGACGTTGCCGTCTATATGAAAATCATAGAATCTTTATTGAAACAAGAAGCAGATAAATTGGATGATGTTCCATTTGTCTGTTTTTTTTGAATTGATCATAAGGCGATGTGGAATACGTATTTCTATAAGGATATCAAATCAAAACAGCAAAATTTGTCAAAAGAAAGGGTAGTAATCAATCATGAGATAAATGATGAAAAAAGAAAGAGTTACCAGTAAAAAGATGAAAAAACTTCTATTATTTCATAAAAAAGTAGTCTATAATATAGAACGATAGGAAAGTTTTACTGATATAAAATGAAGGAAGGTAATACCATGAAGAAAGGTTATTCACGTCTTTGTTTGAAAGAACGTTGGGCTTCATTTGGAATATGTCTGATTGCTGGTATCGTAGCTGTAGCAGTTGCTGTCTTTTTCTTCATAAAAAACCAGAGGATGATAGGGACAGGTGCCTGTTTGGCTGCAGTAATTCTATTATTGATCAGTTGTTATATTTTTCAAATGAATATGAGAAGAAAGAAAATTAAAAAGGAATATAGTTTTGAATTTGATCGTGAACTATTTGCGAAAGAGCGATCTTGTCCGAAATGCGGCGCAAGTATAGGATCAAACGTATGTTATTGTCCAAAATGTGGCACAAAATTTTATTAGAAGGGAGGAAAAGCGTGTGGTAGATGTTATCGTTATTGGTGGAGGGCATGCCGGTGTAGAGGCTGCGCTTGCTTGTGCTAGAACCAATCATTCAACTATTTTATACTCCATGCACATAGATATGATTGCATCTATGCCATGTAATCCTAGTGTGGGGGGGCCGGCGAAGGGTATCGTTGTTCGTGAAATTGATGCTTTGGGGGGAGAGATGGGAAAGGCAGCTGATGCGACAGCTTTACAATTTAAGATGTTGAACACGACAAAAGGTCCCGGCGTACAGAGCCTTCGTGTTCAGTCAGATAAAATGGCTTATAAGGCTTATATGCAAGATGTTGTTTTACACCAAGAGCATTTAGAAGTACGAGAAATGTGTGTGGAAAAAGTATTATGCGAGAACAATAAAATAAAGGGTGTATTACAAAAAGATGGTATCATTCAAGAATGTAAGATGTTGATCATGACCACAGGAACCTTTATGAGTTCTACTGTGTTGGTTGGACATACCGCAACACCTAGCGGACCGGATGAAGAACCGACAACAGAACAGCTTAGTCAAAGTCTTCGTGATGTTGGTCTTTCTACCTTTCGATTAAAAACAGGAACACCGGCTCGTGTTTATACAAACTCTATCGATTTTAGTAAAACAGAAGTTCAGCCGGGAACCGATGAGTTTTTATGTTTTTCACAAGAAACGACGCAAATAAGACCATTTAAAGATCAGGTGGTTTGTTATTTAACTTATACAACCCCTGTGACACATGAAATTATCAATCGCAATTTAGATAAATCAGCGATGTATAGTGGATTGGTAAAAGGTGTAGGACCACGCTATTGTCCTAGCATTGAAGACAAGCTGGTGCGTTTTGCGGATAAAGAACGTCATCAAATATTTTTAGAACCGGAAAGCGAGCAACTTGATACAACTTATGTACAAGGCTTTTCAACCTCAATGCCGCATGATGTACAAGATGCGATGTTACACAGCCTTCCCGGGCTTGAGCATTGCCGTATCAAAAAATATGCATATGCGATTGAATATGATGCGATAGATCCTTTACAATGTAAGCCAAGCCTTGAAAATAAAATCATTGAAAACCTTTATACTGCAGGTCAAATCAATGGAACCAGTGGATATGAAGAAGCAGCTGCACAAGGCTTGATGGCAGGTATCAATGCCAGCCGTAAGCTAGATGGGAAAGTGCCTTTGGTATTGCATCGAGATGAAGCCTATATCGGTGTCATGATAGATGATCTAGTAACGAAAGGAACCAAAGAACCATATCGTTTATTAACATCACGTGCGGAATATCGATTGTTACTTCGTCATGATAATGCAGATTTACGATTGACACAATATGGATATGAAACAGGCTTGATCAAAGAAGAACGATATCAAAACTTCCTTTCTAAAAAGGACAAGATCAAGGAGGCGATGTCGTATTTGGATACCTTGCGTTTTACTTCTAAATCTGAAATCAATCAAAAGTTACTAGCAATGGGCTATGAATCACTTCGCAATGGAATTAGTGCAAGTGAGTTATTAAAACGCCCTAAAGTAACCATTCAGGATATTATTCCATATTTAGAATATGAGATAGATCCTGCAGTCGCAAAACAAGTTGAAATTGAAATCAAATATGAAGGATACATCAGTAAGGCGAAAAGAGATGCGGCACATTTACGTGCGATGGATGAACGAAAGCTTCCAGATAACCTAGACTATGAACATATCGAAAACTTGTCATTAGAAGCTCGCCAAAAGCTTGCGAAGGTACAACCGCAGACAATGGGTCAGGCATCTAGAATTTCAGGTGTGAATCCTGCTGATATCGCAGTGCTTGCAGTGTATTTGGAACAAATGAATCGAGGATGATCATCGATGTTCGAATACAGCATATAACAGAAAAATATCACAAAAGAAAACCCATAACTGTCTATGGGTTTTTATCGTTTAGAATAGGTATGATATCTAATAATGACGTTTTGATTGCGGTAGCCATAGCTTCGAATTTTTGAGAAGGGAATTTCATATCAGGGATACAAATGACATCAATACCACCACGATAAGCAGCTAGTATGCCGGTTTCACTGTCTTCTAAAACCAAAGCATCTAAAGGATCAACTGAAACCTTTTCACAGGCTTTAAGGAATATTTCAGGATCAGGTTTACCATGAGATACCTCATCCCCACAAATAGAATCATCAATATATGCTTCGATGTTTGCGCATCGTATGATCTCATCAACTCTATTTCTGGAACTACTTGTCGCAATCACAACCTTATAGCCTTGTTGATTTAGATATTGTAAAAGCTCATTCAATCCTGGTTTTTTAGGCACAAATTCCCTTAATCTTTCATCAATGCTAATATGTACCTCATCCCAAACCTCTTCCATAGGGAAATCGTTTCCGTAATGATCATAAAATACCTGACAAATGCCTTTTTTATTCTTCCCAAGACATTGAAGATAAAGAGATTCGTTAAAGTCTTGATATCCCAGCTGTTTTAATTTTTTTTCATATTCTTCAAACGTAACTCGTTCACTATCGATCATCAGACCATCCATATCAAATATTACTGCCTTTTTCATAATGCCACCTTTTCTTTCTTTATCATTATAATGGATGGATGATATCTTTACTAGCTTTATTTCGATTGATTTTTATACTGAAATAAACTAATTTTGTAACTAAGACATGTATAAGTAAAAAGGCAGTAGTCAGGAAAAGATGCAGGCATTGTTAAGCTCTAATGTATGAGGTTTCACAAAATGATAAGGTTTACATTGATGTTGTCAGGGTATCATAGTATAATAAAGGTAACAAAACAAGGAGGTCATCAATATGAAAAAGAAGACCATTATTACCATCAGTAGACAATTTGGTAGCGGCGGAAGAGAGGTAGGACAGAAGCTGGCAGAACAGCTGGGAATTCCATTCTACGATAAAGAATTAATTGAAATCGCCGCAAGAGAAAGCGGATTGGATAAGGAATTGTTTGAAGATGAAGAAACACGTACAAGCAAAGGATTCCATTTGTTAGGCGCATTGGGCTATTCTTTGGGAGGACCATTATCCACAATGACAGAATTATCCTTAAACGATCGTCTGTTTATTGTGCAATCACAGGTTGTAAAACAGGTTGCGGATGAAGGACCTTGTATCATCGTTGGTCGATGTGCAGATTATGTACTTAGAGATCGAGAAGATGTATTGCATGTATTTATTCATGCAGATATGGAAGATCGTAAAAATCGTGCTGTCCATTCTTATGAAGTAGATGAAAGAGATATTGAAGCATCTGTAAGAAAAATCGATAAACGTAGAAGTAATTATTATGAATATTATACAGATCGTAAATGGGGCAAGGCAGATAATTATGATGTTAGTATCAATACCAGTACATTCGGTATTGATCGAACCGTTTCTATTCTAAAAGATATGCTGGAAAAAAAGGAAATCTAACAAAAAAGGCACTTCATTTTGAAGTGTCTTTTCAAGAGATAAGGGTACCATAATTTCACAAGATTATCAGACAAAATCTTTAAGGAACCTATGCTATACTGAAACTATACTCGAGGAGGTTTCTATATGAATTGGAAATTGACACATACACAACAAGGCATGATCATTGAGAATATGGGAGGAAAAACATTAGGTTATGATCCAAACTCAGGAATAAAAATTCTGGAACAAGATGGTTATGCATTCAAGGATTTAGATGATAGCGGTTATCTAGAACCATTTGAAGACTGGCGTTTACCTATCAGTTTGCGTGTGCGTGATTTTTCTACAAGATTTGGTCTATGGCAAGAGGATCATCGCCTATATTATTGTAAAGGTGTGATTGATCTTCCTTTGGAAATTATTGCGATGATGGATCAATTTCAAAAAGAAGATATGAAGCTTTACTTAGATGAAACTTGGGATGATATTGATTATTTGAAAGAAAATGATATCATTATGGTATTGTTACTGATGTTTGATGCTTCTGATGATCAAAATAAAGATGGTTATTTATCACAGGTCGTGATGCAAAGTATGCATTTGGGTGTGTTTGAAAATATCGTCTATTCGATTTGGAAGGCGATGAAGCGATTTGTTTTAGATAGTAAGAAAAGACAGACTTTTAAAGGAACCATTGGATAATGATCGTAGATCTATGATTTCTTATGAAGTGATAATTGAAATAGAGGTATGTAATAAACTAAGAAAGTTGTACTTTCGATCGTGTTGTTATTGTTTGAATATAAGGAAAACTTGAAAAGCTCAATTCCTTCAAGCGAATTGAGCTTTTGAAATATTTGCAAAATAGCTATTTTACGGGTTTTATTAGTTTTAACCAATAGGTTTCCTTTTTGACAGTGAATCATCTGGTAACGATAACTCTGATACTCGCATGAATGGCATTGCTTTATCTGTTACTATTTAATATTTAGTTTTGCAAGCTTCCAACGCTAATCCAATCAAGCGATCAGTTTGGTCAGCCATGAAAAGTGGAATATTCAGCACATCATCATCCAGTTTCAGATTATTTAGAGAGAAGCGGATCCGAAGTTTCACTTGATCTGAAAATAGTTCCTTGAATTTTTTCAGACTTTTACTGGTGTTATTGGTTTCGGACTTGACCTCAACAGGGAAAATGTCGTTATCCCGTTGGATGAGGAAATCCACCTCATATGGTGGGTTTATCTGTGTCCAATATCGGGGAACGACTTTAAATTGTGTAACTAAGGTCTGTAGTACAAAGTTTTCGGTCAATGCACCTTTGAACTCTGTAAACAGGCGATTACCTTCGCCAAAGGCTGTAGGTGCCAGTTGAGCCAGTCGACGTAGCAAGCCTACATCCACCATATAAATTTTAAAAGCTGATAGGTCATCATAGGCAGCAACAGGAAGTCCAGGAGCTGTGCTGCGGTAGATTTTATGCACCAGGCGGGCATCTACAAGCCATTGAAGTGCATCCTCGTATTCACGGGCTCTGGCTCCTTCTTTCACAACCTTGTAGATGAACTTCTTGTTCTCCCTTGCCAACTGGGATGGTATGGACTTCCAGATCATTGAAATTTTTGGGAACTCACTTATGCTAGGATGTTTTGCAAAGTCACGTTCATAGGTACCAATGATGGCGGATAAGGCTTCTTGCATGGCAGAAACATCACGTGCTTCTGTCCACATTTTCACAGATTCTGGCATACCTCCAGTCACATAGTACATTTTTAGTTTTTCGTATAGAGGGTTAAAGAAAGCGTCAGGAATTGGCTCAATCGTGTTTACTGTTTCTAAATATTCAGCCAAGTTCTCATCACCATTTGCAAGCAAAAACTCAGTATAGGTCATAGGGTCTATCTGCATAAAGTTGACCTTTCCTACTGGGAAAGAAGATGGTTTTGCCAAAGCAATACCTAGCAATGAACCAGCGCAGGCAATGTGATATTGCGGAGCATTTTCGCAGAAATATTTCATGGAGTTGATGACTTTGGGACAGTCCTGTACTTCATCAAAAATGATAAGGGTTTTTTCGGCTACAATCTTCTGACCACTTGCCAGCATCAGATTCTGTAAGATTCGCTCTATATCTTTTGTAGTCTCAAAAAACTGCTTGTATTCTTCGTTTTCATCAAAATTGAAATAAGCAGTATTATCATAATAACGTCTACCGAACTCCTTGAGAATCCAGGTTTTTCCTACTTGACGAACACCTTTCATGATCAATGGTTTACGGTAAGGAGAATTTTTCCAGTTTAATAACTTATTCATAATCAATCGTTCCATATACATGCTCCTTCACACTTTTATACGTATTTTAGTGATATAAATCACACTTTTATTATATTCTTATGCTGTGGATAATACAACTATAACCAAAAATAAATACGATGATTTCATCCTGTTTTTTAATAAAATCTTCATTTGTGCAGGGATCTTTGGTTTTTTAACTAGAAATGATATTGCATATTGAAAATAGAAGAGACAAATTATTTGAGATTATTCACGCAAATATGAAAGTATGTGATACGGTATTCACATATATTCTGTAACATTTTTACTTTATTATGAATGATTCTAAATCATTTCTTATTGACAAGTAATATAAAACCAATTATGATAAATGTATCGTTTATGAGGAGGTGTAAGGCAAATGATAATTCGTATGATCAAAAGTACAGGCAATGATAAAAAAATGGCACATGATGCTTTTTGTCATACGATAACATTTAAGGTTTTCCACGAAATAGGGACAAGTGCGTCAAAAATTCGGGAAAACATAAAGTAAAAAGCCTTACATCATACGAACAATCATGATGAATGTCCCGCTTTTTGCTGGGGCTTTTTCTTTTCCCAAAAATAGTTAGGAAAGGAAATGTAACATGACAATACAATTAAATCATATCACAAAAGCGTATACACAGGATATTATTCTGGATGATATTACAATGACAATTAACGATGGTGAACACATTGCCATTGTAGGGGAAAATGGATGTGGGAAATCAACCTTATTAAAAATTATCGCAAAACTGGAACCTTGCCAGGAAGGAGAAGTATTACTTTCAAAACAAACGAAAATAGCTTATTTAAGTCAGATGTTTGATACATTTGAACAAACGGTATTTGCATATTTGATAGAAGCACATGAAGACCTTTTACATATTCAAGATCAATTGCAAAAATTGGAAGATGAAATGGCAACAAGTACAAATCAAGAAATAGATACATTGTTAGAGAACTATGGAAATCTACAAGAACGTTTTGAAAGAATGGGCGGTTATCAGCTCATGACATCCGTCGAACAAATTGCGCAAGGGCTTTCCATTGATCATTTACTTCAAAGGGAATATAAAAATCTAAGTGGAGGAGAAGTATCTCGTGTAAATCTAGCCAAACAACTACTCCAGAAGCCGGATGTTCTATTACTGGATGAACCCACCAATCATTTGGATTTTGTGGGAATTCGTTGGCTAGAACAATATATCCAAAACCTAAAACAAACGGTTATCATAGTAAGTCATGATCGTACCTTTTTAAATCATACAGTGAAAAAAATATATGAAATCACCTATGGTGAATTACAAATGTATATAGGAGATTATGATGATTATCGTAAACAGAAACAAGAGCGATATTTGTTATGGCAACAAGATTACGAGGAACAACAGAAAGAAATAAAAAAATTGAAAGATGCGATACGACGCTTTCGCCAATGGGGACAAGAAGGGGATAACGAAAAATTTTATAAGAAAGCTAAAATGCTGGAAAAACGATTAGAAATGATCAATAGAATCAAAAAGCCTCAAAACCTTACAAGAAAAATGGTAGTGGAGGTGAAAGAACGTCAACATAGTGCAAAAAAGGTATTAGAAATCAAACAATTATCAAAATCTTATGGTGATAAAACTATCTTCGCCCATATGAACGCATCTGTTTTTGCAAAGGATCGTATAGCGATTTGCGGGGAAAATGGAATGGGGAAAAGTACGTTGATCAAAATGATCATGCGGGAAGAACCAATAGACGAAGGAGAATTATTTGTGTCTGATACGACACAAATAGGATATCTTCCTCAGATGATTCATTTTGCGAACGAAGAAGAAAGAATCCTTGATTATGCACAATATGAACTTGGATGGCATGAAGAAGATACCAGAAGGTATTTATCCCGCTTTGGGTTTGATCAAATAGATATGTTCAAAAGAATTCAAATAATGAGTGGTGGTGAAAAAACAAGGTTAAAGCTTGCGATGATATTAAAAGAAGAAGTGAATGTTATCATCTTTGATGAACCAACCAATCATTTAGACTTCTCCAGTATTGAAATCATCGAACAGATTTTGAAAGAATATACTGGAACTTTGCTTTTGGTAACTCATGATCGATATTTTATTCGATCCTTATGCTCAAAGGTGTGGATGATTGAAAATCAAGGTATTCATGAATACCTCAATGAAAACTGGTTGATGAAATAAAAAAACAAACAAATGTTGCATTTGTCTGTTTTTCGAATCATAGTTCCTTTTGATCTATTTTGATCATCTGATGTAAATGAAAAGAATAAATATAGGTAGAACAGCTTTTTTGCGGATATAGGATCTGCATAGCTTCTTGATAGGCGATCAACTGAGACTTATAATCCTCGATAAAAGAACTGGTATCCTCTAATCGATCTGTTTTGAAATCCACAATGATAGTTTCTTTATCATCAATTGCGACGAAGTCCATGAATCCATGTAGGATCTCATGGTCTTTTTTTACCATAAACGCAAGCTCATGATGATGTTCCTTTAGATAAAGCGATTGGTAAAACGCTAGATTACCAAGGTCACAAAGGCATTGATAATCATAGTCTTTTAAGGATATCTGAAGCTCACTTGCACATGTTTGAATATGTTCCATGCTCCAAGGCGGTGTGGATAAAAACTCAATCATTTTATGCATTTTATTACCATAGCTCATTCCGGCTTTACTTTTCGGTTGAAACTTAGGTAAGGCATCTTCTGATTTTAATGTCGTAGCACTTGATAGTTTCCATACCGTGTCTGCTTTGTTATAGATAGGTATGGCTTGATGCTGTTGATACTGTTTTTCAACTGGTATATTGTTCCAGAATTGATGGATTTCCTTAATCGTAAACAAAGGACTAGGATGTGTGAGAAAGCTTTGTAATATCCAACTTGTATAACCACCACGATCGTAAACACCGGACATGGTCAATGGTTTTTTATAGTCTTCAAGTGATTGGATACAATCTACGATGTGCATTTGTTGCTGAGCACGGGTGGTCGCAACATAAAGAATTCTCATTTCTTCTTCAAGTTCTTCTTTATCCTTTTTATGTTCCATAGCGATACGAGGAATCGTTGTTCTTACATATCGTTCAGGAAGATCCATTGCTTTCATTGCAATACCTAAATCTGCATCTGCGATACAAAATTCTTTAAATTCTATTGGTGTCATGCGATCCGTTGACCAAAGAAACACCACAGGGAATTGAAGACCCTTTGATTGATGGATGCTCATGACACGTACGACATCTGCATCACTACCGATAGGGATTGCTTCCGCAGTCTGAGCATCTTTGATTTGCGCTATTCTAGATAGAAAGGATGGGATACCACAGGCATTTTCTTCTTCAAATTGGATTGCTTTTTCATATAAAAGATCTAAATTGGTTTTTTCTTGTATGGTGGTATGAAGGGAATAGTATGAATTGATTTCATATAAAGCATTCAACATTTCACTTAAACGTAATACGTTACGCTGTTTTCTGAGTTCTTCAAAAACTTCAAAGCCATCAAAAGGATGTTCTTGATACCAAGCATAATAAGAGGTCGTTTTCTCTTTCTGAAGTTTGATCCATGCAAGTTCCTCATTTGTTCTCATAAAAAGTGGAGAAAGCATGGTCGCAACAAATGGAATATTTTCATGAGGAGAATATAGACTTTCTAATGCGGATAACATGATTTGCACAGCATTGGACTGATAAAAACCGTATTTGATATCAATAAAATAAGGGATATTCAATTCATCAAAGATACTTTTCATGTCATCTTTACGAGCGTTTCCTCGCACCAATACAACAAAGTCTTTCCATTTCCGTTGTTCTTTTTCCTTAATTTCTAAGATCTGATTGGCAATATAGCTTGCTTTTAGATCATTTTTGGATAGGATGAGATCATTTGCTTCTTTGATTTCATTATGAAATATCGTGTGAAAACAAATCGGTACATTATCTTCTTTTTGTGCAGGTATACCGGTTGCGACATCATCTTGTTCACTGTAACTACAATCAAAACCATCCATATTCATCAATCGCTTGAAAAGTTCATTATTAAATTCTACGATCATTTCTTTAGAACGATAATTATTCGATAAATAAATGACTTCATCATGAATACCTTTTTGATCAATCAAGCCTTTCATAAGTTGTGGCTTTGCATGACGAAATCCATAAATGGATTGCTTGATATCCCCGACACGAAAGACATTGTTTTCTGTGCAGATACGCATGACCAAAGCATTTTGTACATCATTGCTATCCTGAAATTCATCTACCATGATCTGTTTAAAAGTAGAACGATATATCTGAGCGACTGCATGATCATTCACATCTAAAATAGCCAATGCAAAGTGTTCCATATCATCAAAATCAATCTGCTTGTTTTTTTCTTTGATGTGCTCATAATTACGGCGATAATCCTTTGTGATTTCTACAAGTTTTTTTATGATAGGATTTAGTTTCTCAAGGTCCTTGATAAAAGTTTCCTCTCGAAATAAAAGAGCTAATGTACGATCTTCTAAATCGTTGATTTGTTTTCTCACTCTTGCATATTCCTTATCTTCTTTATCAGGAGAGGTTGGTACAATGCCATGACATATTGCAATAAATGCAGTGCGATATGATTCATAGTCTTTGTCTTCTAGAGGCTGTTTTAAGGTAGATAAGGCTCGAAGTTTGGTTTCCAGGACAGCAATTTTTTTAGCTTCCTTAGGATATTTTAAACGATAGATATCATCCATATGATGAAGTGCTTCCTCATAACGTTGCTCTTCTACATAAAGATATTCGAAAAAATGATGATAAATGTCTTGTGGAAGATCTTCCAAATGTCGTATATCGCTATATGCATCATGTAAGGAATTTAGCCAAGCGTCAGGGTCCGGCTTACTGCTTGCCAAAGTTGCCAATTGCATGATCATCGCATGAAGATTTTGTGTATCTTCAGGTCTTGAGGAAAACATTTGACATAGTGTAAGGAAGGTTTCCTCTTGTTTTTGATATTGTAATTGAAGTGCTTTTTTTAATGCTTGACCTTGATATAGGCTCATTGCCCCGTTATCCATAATACTATTTACACGTTCGTGGTCTAACCCTATCATATAATAATACTTTTGTATGATAGATAAACAAAAGGAATGGATGGTTGAGATATAGGCGTTAGAAAGCGAAGAAAGCTGACGAGATAAAAATGCTTTTTCTTGTTCATCACTGCTATTTGCCCAAGCAATCTGAAGTTCTTTGGCAAGTCTTTTTTTCATTTCATTGGCTGCGGCTTCTGTAAATGTCATAGCGAGTATTTCATCTATCGCAATATGATCGTTAAGAACCAGATCCATTAATCTTGCGACCAATACTGTTGTTTTCCCACTACCGGCAGAAGCTGAGACCAGGATATTTTTTTCCTTCGTTTCTATGGCAGCTAACTGTTGTTTATTCCATGTCGGCATCGTGTGCACCTCCTTCCCAATACAAGGTATCATCTAACTCAATCAGAGGTTTTCTTTCCGTATAAAAGCCTTTAAATCTACATATTTCATGATAGCTACAATACAGACAAGCATCTGTATCCGGAGTACAACTGATATTTCCTGATAAAATGCGCTTACCTATCATTTTATATATATCATGGAACCATGAGCAAATGGTTTCATAATTGTAGTATTTCCTTGCTTTTACGATACCGTCTTTATTCATAGATACACCGGTAATATGTGAACCGTTATCATCTAGCATATCAATATCTTTTCGTAATGTCCAACCATTGAGACGATGTGCCTTTAACAGCGTTTCCTCATATTCCTCTTTATCACTTTCTTGAAAGCCGACAGGTCTTCGTTTCATTTTTCCTGCAATATAAGGAATGTTTTGATTTTTCAATGAAATGTAATAAGCACCTAATACGTCCTTTTGCAGTTGTTTTTTTACAACAATAGAGTAGGTTAATAGTTGTAGTTGCAATGCCGCAAATACTTTATCCTCACTAAGTGTTTTACTGCTACTTTTATAGTCTAAAATACAATAGAAATTACCGCTTTCATCTATTCGATCGATATAACCCTTTAACGCAAAGCTAATCCCATTTTCAATCGGAAATTCTTGATGAAATTCGTATTCTTGTAAAGAAGGGTGCATAGCGTTATGGGATTCAAAATCATCTAGTCGTTTTAAAGTTTGGGTAAAGCTAACAAGAAAACGGCGTTTTACTATTTGCATAAAATCAGCATTATTTGGAAAAACCTCTTGAATGGCTTCTACCTCTGCATCCACGATTTCTTCTAAACGATTCATGGTTGCTTTCGTATAGTCTTTTCCTAATTCTTCCACTAAGGTTTCAAGGATGTAATGTGCCATCGTCCCCATATAAGAGGGATCAAAGCCATGTTGCATTGGTTCTCGTAGCGATAATCCATAACGAAGGAAATATGCATAAGGACAATGAATATAACGTTCAATTGCGGATATAGAACCTTTGATATGATGATCTTTGACAAATAAAGCTTTGGCTGTATCAGAAGAAATTGTAAAATCTTGTACGATCATTTCGTAGTTTTCTATCAAAGGTAAGGAGGTTGGATCCATATTCATATATTCTTCGATTTCCAGAGCAGCTTCATTTCCTTTGCCCTCATAACTTCCAAGTGGGAATGTCACAATGAGATGGGAATTGGCTGAAAGTTGTTTTTGACATTGATTGATATAATGCTGATAGCGTTGTTCCATATCCGGTAATAAAGTGTCTTGTAAATAGGTTTCATCGAAGATACCACTTTCACTTGGAAAGGCAGGATAATTTTTTTGCGTTGCACCGAGGATAAAATGATGGCATTTACTTGTAATGATCTGCTTCAAATCCGCTAAGATGACACCTTGTACTTCATGTACACTTTTTGATATAGCGATTTCTTTGATTTCGGGAAGGATAAAGGCAAGATCCTCTTTGGTTTTTAAATAGGGATAACATAAGGAAAGTAGTTCCTGAATCTGTTTTAGTGCCTGTATATCATCAAGAGATGAATGCTTCATACTGTCATGTAAGATATCGATCAACTGTGTGAGCAAAGTAGGTATATTTTCTTCCATCATTTTTGTCAAAGTAGGATAAAGAGCCAACCTACATTCCTCCGCTCGTACTTCTAAGTCTTTTAATTTTTCTACTTCAAGTTCATCTAGAATATGACCAAAAGCATGTAGCGTTTGTAAATGAGTAAATGCTTGATGAACATCACAATCGAATATTTCCATGTATTCTCTGAATTCATCTAGATATTCATGAGCAAATAAACCTGCATCCATACAGGCAAAAAGATCCTCTGAATCATTTGATAAAGAATAAGAAAGCATACTTGCAAATCTTTGAGAAATGATGCTGTTTTTAGATTGCTGAAGCATGGTGTATGGAATGCCATATCGTTGAAATACCTGTTCAACCACAGGTTTATAGTTAGGTGCACAAAGGGTCATTACGATATCAGATGCATCAAGATCATGTGTGATGATATATTGTGCAATAGCCTCACACTCTTGACGCATATTGATGGCATGATAAAATTCTTTTTCTTGATATGGATGATCCATAGCTATGATCGTAGCGCCTTGTTTGATCAGTTGTTCAAATATCTGTTGTTCCTTTAGCGTATAAAAGGAGTCATAAAGATAGACGTTACGACAATCGGATAATTTCGCAAGCACTTCATTTTGTTGATCTTGTGCGCTTTCGATAGGATAAAGAAGAGAGATGATTTCTTTGATTTCGCTTTGTGCTTGTGTATGAGTGGGAAGATCCTTTGGTAGGATATGATAAAATTTCATCTTTTCCATAAAGCTATGGCATTCTTTCAAAAAAGAAGGAGTCAAAGCAATAGATTGATAGGTCTTCATATGCGCTTGCATGGTTTTTATTTTTTCTTTATATAAAAAACAAAGCTCTAATGGATCCTTTGGTTCTTTATGGCTTAAAGATGCCAGATAGGCAGTAGGGGATAATATTTTAATACCAATACAGCCGTTTTGCCCCTCTAATAATGAGGAACGCAAAAAAGGATGTAGGTAACTTGGTGCTATCAAAATAGAAAAGGGAGGCAAGGTTTCTTTGATCATAAAAAAGCTCCTTTCGAATGAATTTATTATATCATACTGAATGAGTCAGCTGTATCGATTTGAAGAAATTGTAAGATTTGGTAATGCTTGATTTCTTATGAGTTTGATCATGTGAAAAGAATGCTTTGATTGTTCATGATAGATGGGAAGGATCCCATAGCTTGTTTTTTTGTATGGAAGGAAAACAGTGGCTTTTATGTCGTATTTCTTTTCAATCTATGATATACTTCAAGAGCAGAATTGGAGTTGATAACATGAAGGATTATTTAGTAAAAGCACTGGCATGTGAGGAACGTGTTCGTATTTATATGTGTACCAGCAAACATTTGATAGAAGATGCTGTAAAACGTTTTGATTTATGGCCAACGAGCGCAGCAGCACTAGGTAGAACCTTATCAGTTGGTAGTTTGATGGGGAGTATGTTGAAGTCTGAACAAGAACAACTTACCATTACGATCAATGGGCATGGACCTATCGGCACGATCATGGTGGATGCATATAGTGATGGTCATGTCAGAGGATTTGTAGGTGATCCCCACATCATGATGCAATATGAGAATGGGCATTTGGCAGTTGGGACAGCAGTAGGTAGTGATGGCTATCTTGAGGTTACGAAGGACTTTCATATGAAAGAGAATTGGAAAGGTACCGTGGCGTTACAAAGTGGTGAGTTAGGAGAAGATTTCGCTTATTATTTTACTGTAAGTGAACAAACACCAAGTGCTGTTTCTGTAGGCGTTTTGGTAAATCCTGATGATACCATTCAATCAGCCGGTGCATTGATCATTCAAATGCTACCAGATGCGAAAGAGGAAGATATTCAAAAGGTAGAAGCGGTATTGGCGAAGCTACCACCAATGAGTGATCTTATGAATCAAAGTGATAGTTTAGAAAACACATTAAAAGAATTGTTCGAGGATGTTAAGATCTTAACGACACAAGAAATTGAATTCCGTTGTGACTGTGATCGCAGTAAGATGAAACGAGTGCTTACTACTTTAAGTAAGGAAGAGCGTCTGGCAATGATAGAAGAGGATCATGGTTGCGAAATTACATGTAATTTTTGCGGAGAAAAATATCATTTTGATGAAGCGGAATTAAGAGATTTAGAAAGGTTTATCGATCAATATGCAAAATAAATGCTGGAATATAGGAAATGTTACCATTGATAATCGTGTTGTTATCGCACCAATGGCCGGTATCAGCAATCCGGCTTTTCGAATGATTTGTAAAGAATTTCAAGCGGGATTGATTTATACTGAAATGGTAAGCGATAAAGCCTTATATTATGATAATGAAAAAACGATCCAAATGACAGATGTAGAAGAAAGTGAGCATCCTTTGACCATGCAAATTTTTGGCCATGATATAGAAACCATGGTTTATGCCGCAAAATTACTGGATACCAAAACTGATTGCGATATCATTGACATCAATATGGGATGTCCTGTTAATAAAATAGTAAAATCAAATGCGGGAAGTGCGCTGATGAAGGATGTTGACCATGCTATTATGATGAGTAAAGCTGTAGTGGATGCTGTGAAGAAACCGGTAACCGTCAAAATGCGAATTGGTTGGGATTTAGATCAGATTACCTGTGTACAGCTTGCGAAAGGATTAGAGTCCATAGGCGTAAGTGCATTGGCAGTACATGGCAGAACAAGAAAACAAATGTATGAAGGTCATGCGGATTGGTCCTATATCAAAAAGGTAAAGGAAGCGGTATCCATTCCTGTTATGGGAAATGGAGATATCAAAAGTGGTGAAGATGCCAAACGTATGATGGATGAAACCGGTTGTGATGCTGTCATGGTAGGTCGAGGTGTCCTGGGTGATCCTTGGTTGATCAAGGAAATCGTTCATTATTTGGATACCGGAGAAACCTTACCACCGGCTAGTATGGAAGAAAAATTCGAAATGGCAAAGCTACATGCAACGAGATTATGTAAATTAAAAGGAGAATATGTCGGTATTCGTGAAATGAGAGGGCATGCGGCATGGTATGTCAAGGGATTGCCTGGCTCTCATAAATTAAAGGATGCATTGACAAAAATCGAAACATATGAAGAGATGCTTTCTATCTTAGAAGCATATGAAAAAGAAGCAGAAGCAAGAGGAAAATAATATGAAGAAACTATATAAAAAGAAAATAAGAATCATCTTAATGACATTCTGTGTGATGTTTTTGGTTACAGCTTGCAAAAGTTCAAAGGATACGGAAAGTGAACCATCTAAAGACTTATTATCCGGTACGATTCAAGCAGAAATTGATGTCAAAGATATGGGGGTCATCAAACTTTCACTTGATGCAGATACGGCACCGATTACGGTTACTAATTTTGTGAAATTGGCCAAAGACGGATTTTATGACGGTTTAACTTTTCATCGTATTATTGATGGATTTATGATTCAAGGTGGCGATCCTAATGGAAATGGAACCGGAGGATCAAATGAAACGATCAAGGGAGAATTTGAAAGTAATGGTGTTGAAAATTCTATCAAACATGTTCGTGGCGTAATATCAATGGCTCGCTCTAAGGCAATGGATAGTGCAAGTTCACAATTCTTTATCATGCAGGCAGATGCTCCTCATTTGGATGGCGATTATGCTGCATTTGGTAAGGTGACAGAAGGTATGGAAATCGTTGACCAGATCTGTAAGGATGCAAAGGGACAGGATAGTAGTGGGACGGTAGCAAAAGAAGATCAACCGATCATTACAACAATCAAAATTATCGAATAAGATTGCTTATGCTTTTGTTTTAATGAACAAAGGCATTTTCATATACTTGAGATATTGTAAAAACTAAGGAAAAACAAATATTCTTGAAAATGAAAAGAAAATGATGTTAGTTGAAGCTTGTGTGTGAAGCAAGGCTCTATGTCAGGATGTATATAAAAGGATGCGATAAGGGAATCGTTTTTATTTATTGTAATTGATTTTTTGTACCATGAAGTAGAAAGCTTTCAGTGCTTTTCTTCAAGAATATGAGAAAAAGGCTTGATTTTTCAAGGTTGTATCCTATATAATCAATATGCAAATATGGCGTTGAAGAGAAAGTATGATAAATGTGGAATCATAGAGAGCATCTGTTGGTGGAAATGATGTAGGAAACTTTGTCAAAAATAAAGACTTGGAGCCTTCCGATAGGACGTTTATTCACGTTACGAATAGACTTATATTAAGTCACTAAGACTGCTTTGGGCAACCAGGTAGTGAATTAGGGTGGTACCACGATCAAGCTCTCGTCCCTATATGGGTAGAGAGCTTTTATTTATGTAAAGGAGTATAAATGATGGAAAAATTGACAGAACAAGAAAAGATTCGTCGTCAGAAAATGCAGGACTTAATCGATATGGGAATTGAGCCATTTGGAACTGCATATCAAAGAACACACAAATCAGGAGAAATTCGTGCAGCATATGAAAACTGTACAAAGGAAGAATTAGTTGAAAAGAATATTGTAGTAAAAATAGCCGGACGTATTATGACAAAACGTCGCCAAGGAAAAGCTGGATTTATGCACATTCAAGATTTGGATGGAAGAATTCAGATTTATGTTCGTAAAGACGTAATCGGAGAAGAGCAATATGAGATTTTCAAGAAATCAGATATTGGTGATATCGTGGGAATCGAAGGTATCGTAATGAAAACAGATCATGGAGAATTATCCATTAAAGCAACTGTTTACACTCATTTAACCAAAGCACTACGACCTTTGCCTGAAAAATTCCATGGATTACAAGATACAGAGGAACGTTTCCGTAGACGTTATGTAGATTTGATCATGAATGATACAAGCAAGAAGGTTGCGTTGATGAGACCGAGAATTATTCGTGCAATCCAGCGTTATTTAGATGGCAAAGGATTGGTAGAGGTGGAAACACCAGTTTTACAACCGATTCTTGGAGGTGCTGCCGCAAGACCGTTTGTGACACATCACAATACTTTGGATATGGATTTTTATATGCGTATCGCAACAGAGTTACCATTAAAGAGATTGATTGTCGGTGGTTTAGAAGGTGTTTATGAGATTGGACGTCTATTCCGTAATGAAGGTATGGATGCTACACATAATCCTGAATTTACAACAGTAGAAGCTTATATGGCTTATTCTGATTTAAATGGTATGATGGATTTAATTGAAGGATTGTTTGATTATGTATCTAAAGAGGTTTTGGGAACTACTGAAATCACTTATAACGATAAAGAAATTTCATTAAAAGCACCATTTAAGCGTCTTCATATGGCAGATGCAATTAAAGAAGCATGTGGTGTGGATTTCTGGCAGGATATGAGCTATGAGGAAGCATGTGCAATCGCTAAGGAACATGAAATCGAAGTAGAGAAAAAGCATAACAGTGTTGGTCATATCATTAATTTATTCTTTGAAAAGTATGTGGAAGAAACATTGATTCAGCCAACTTATATTTATGGTCATCCAACTTCTATTTCACCTCTTGCGAAAAAGAATGCGCAGGATCCTAGATTTGCGGATCGATATGAATTGTTCATTGATGGACATGAGTATGCAAATGCGTTCTCTGAGTTAAATGATCCAATTGATCAAAGAGAGCGTTTTGAAAATCAGTTGAAGCTACGTGATCTTGGTGATGATGAAGCGAATGAAATGGATGTAGATTATGTGGAAGCGTTGGAATATGGTTTGCCTCCTACTGGTGGTGTTGGTTTGGGAATCGATCGTTTTGTGATGTTATTAACAGGACAGACAACAATTAGAGAGGTTTTGCTGTTTCCGCATATGAAGAATAAGTAGAGGTCTGTACAGGTACCATACAGATAGCATACAACTCAAAAATGCCGATAAACAGGGCACTTTTGGATGTATACAGACAGTATACGACGATAGATAAAAATCGCTGATTTTTCCGTAAAAACGCAAAAATGTCGTGAAAAGTCGTAGAAATGTCGTGAAAATTTGATAGGAATGGCCAGTTATTATGAAGAATAATTGGTCATTTTTTATTATATATTTGTTGTCGGAAGGATTAAGTGATATGATTAAGACAAGATTGCAAATTAGAATTTGTAGAGGAGGGATTGATAATGAATGGAAAAGATGTACGTGTAGGTGTAAGCCTGCTGGTTGGTGACATGGAAAACATGGTTCGATTTTATAGAGATACACTAGGTTTTCAAACTCAATGGAATGACGGACCTTTTGCGGATTTTGAAACTGCAAGTGGAGAACTATCCTTATTTATGTATAGCAGGAAAGAATTTGTAAAGGCAATAGGAGAAGATTATGTACTTCCAAAGGGTATCAATCAGACATTTGAAATCGCCCTTTGGCTATCCAATTTTGCTGAGGTGGATTTGGAGTATGAGCGTCTGTCAAAGTTGGGTGTGCAGTTTCCCACAGGAGCACCCATCACTTATCCTTTCGGTATCCGCAACTTTTACGTAGCTGATCCTGAGGGGAATTTGCTTGAAATTGGAAGTACAAGTGAAACATAGGATAGAAACTCTACAAATTCTAGTTATGTAAAGGTAATGAAGTTATAGCAATTACAATAGCTATTGTTTTGAATAGAAAAAAAGAAAGTGGAGGTATTTTATGTTTAATGAAATATGTATATATGAGGCAAAACTGACCAAGTTAGATGAAATTGAAGAACTGATGAAGGAAGTAGCGGAATTTTACTTGGAGCAAGATGGTGTTATTGATGTACACTATATAAAACGTACTCACCGACAAAAAGATTTCAATGCAGTTAAAGAGGGAGAATTACCTGTTCGTCTTACAAGAAATGTAGGTAAGGTGACATATGTCTTGTATTGGGTGCTGGAAAATGAAGAAGTACATGCAAGAGTTGGGAAACTTGGTATAGAAAAATTCTATAAACGTTGGAATAGGTGTTTAACCACAATGCCCAAAATAATCTTGGGTGAGAATATTGTTTGATTTACAAATTTCAGTTTATCGGCTTTAAACATGAGTAATAAAAATTAGAATTTGTATGAATGATAAAGAAAAAATCAAGTATTTTTGTGAAGTGGTAACATCTAATGGTCTCATAAATGAAGTTGAAAATTATGTTTCAACGAATTGTACCACTAGAGTTGGAGAAAAATCATATTATGTAGGTATTGAGGGTATGAAAGAGCATATTACAGCCGTGAGACAAACATATCCAGACTTGAAAATGACAGTAATTCGACAGTATAGTGATGGAGATTATATTATTTCCGAATTTATCGCAGAAGGAACACATAAAGGTGAATGGCTAGGAATGAAACCAACTGGAAAGAAATTAACTTTTACAGGAGTAGATGTAGATAAAGTTATTGATGGGAAAATTGTTGAGCATAGCGGTGCTATGAACACTTTTGAAACATTGTTTGAAGAAGAAATTATCAAACCCGCATAGCAATAAATTGCAGTTTGTAGGATGAAAGCATGACTCAAAGCGAATCATGCTTTTTTTTGAATCATCTATGTTAACTCAAAATGGATTTTATTACAAGAATAGACTTTGTATAGATAAGAGGTCTATAATGGAAGAAAGAAGGAGGGAGAAGAATCATGAGAAAACTACTTACTATGCTTACAATAGCATTCATGCTTGTGGGGTGTGCCTCATCAAATGATGCTGAAAAAACTGCAGGAAAGAAGGCTGATTCAGATATCAAAGTTGAGGAAAAGGATAAGGAATCAAAGGATGAAAAAGAGAAGGCAGATAATGAGAATAAGGATATCTCCAATGTAGATGATAAAAAGGAAGAGACGGTAAAGAAGAACTCAGAAACAAAAAGTACGGGCAACAATAGCTCAACTTCTAAGGATGACAGTAAAAATTCACAAAGCACATCAGGAAAAGGTGAAACAAGCAATAAGCAAGATAGGCCAAGCTCAGGTTCATCAAACGCAGCTAAACCAAGTCAACCAAGTGATACTACTAAGCCAACAAAGCCTGTTGAAACTCCTCCGCCAGTAGAAGAAGAACCTGCACCACCAATTAATCAGCAGGCAAAGGCAGATCAGGTATTTGCACAAATCAACGCATACAGACAACAAAACGGATTAGCACCATTTACATATTCAAATGATTTGAAAAGTAGGTGTGACTCGCATGCACAAGCAATGGCAAATGCAGAGGCACTATGGCACAGTGGAAATGGTGCTGAATGCATAACTAACTATGATGATCCTTTCTCTGCATGGGTGAATTCTCCTGCACATAGAGATTTATTATTAAGTAATGGAACAGAAGCAGCAGTAGGAATATATTTTTACAACGATTATTATTATTCAGTATTTCAAACAAGGTGGTAAATAGGCACGATCTGAGATGGTCGTGTTTTTTTATGGAAAGGAGTACAAAAAATGAATTACTATAAGGTAGGTTTCTTTTAGGGCAGTAATGCCCTAAATTTAAAAAGTGAATGAAACAGCGTATGGACATGAGGTCATTATATACCTTGTGTCCTTTTTTATTAGGAGGAAAATACGATGAAAGACAAAATAAAAAAAGTAATACATAAGGTGCTGTTGACAGTAGCGACCATATTCATCACTCTATCAACCATATTTAGTTCTACGCCTTTGCAGGTTCATGCGGCTGAAGAGAAAGTATACTTCGAAGTGAATAAGGCACAAGAAGTATTAAATGAAGCCAAAAAGCATCTTGGAAAACCATATGTATGGGGTGCTGCTGGACCGAATAGCTTTGACTGCTCTGGATATGTTTCTTATGTGTTTAAACAGGTTGGATTGAAGTTCAATGCTGATCGTTTTACAACTTACTCGATTGAAAGTTACCTAGATGGATTAGGAATAACAAGCTATACCTATAACACGAATGAGGCAAATCCCAAAAATGCCAAAGCAGGCGATATTATCTTATATTATGATAATACTGGAGATGCCCTCCATATGGGAATCTATATGGGAAATGGGAAAGTCATTCACTGTGCTGCAGAAATGCCATCTGGCCCTCAACAGCAAGTAATGATAAGTGATGCTGATGCGCTAGGAAGCAAACATGGGACAAGCATTGTGAAATACAAAGCATACCGAGTGTTTCCGGATAAAGGTGGCGTGAGATTAAAGAAAACAGATGAATTTGGAAATGCATTGGCTGGTGTGAAGTTTAAGATAACACTTCCTAACGGATCATCAAGAACAGTAACAACAAATGCAAATGGTATCTGGGATTCAGAAATAGAAAATGTGCCTTTAGATACAGGAACATATCAATATCAAGAAATATCAACAATAGAGGGATATTTATTAGACAGCACAGTAAGGTCATTCACCATTACTGCAGGTGTCAAAGCGAATGAGAATGTAAAAGTCGTTACAAACAAAGAGCCAAGTGCTGAGATCAATGTCATCAAGACGAATACCAATGGCGATCGGGTAGCGAATACAGTGTTCAATGTTTATGCTGATGAGAATATAACAAATAGAGCAGGTTCTAAAGTGTATTATCCAAAGGATCAGCTCGTTTCCACATTGACAACTTCTTCATCAGGAGAAGCCTCTGTTAAAGTACCGTTGGGAAGATATCGCATTGTTGAATATCAAGTACCATCAGGATATATTCTCAATACACAAGTACACACAGTGACACTTGCATATAAGGATCAGAAAACTTCTGTTGTTTCTTCCTCAACGACCATCGTAAATGAAGATCAGAAGGGGAAAATTACCTTAAAGAAATCTTTTGATACATCACAAACGGATGGAAAGTATGGAGATGCGTACTTACAGGATAACCAGTATGCTCTAATCGCAAAGGAGCAGATCATGAATGCTGCTGGTACTGTGAAGTATTATGATAAAGATCAGATTGTTTCCTACCAGAAGACAGATTCATCAGGAAATATCATGTGGGATAATCTACCTTTAGGAAATTACAGTATTCAAGAAACGGATACAAATGGCAGTCTGCAGCTTAATTCAGGAAGTATAAATGTTTCTTTGACTTATGCAGGTCAAACAGTTTCTAAAGCTGTAGTGAACAAAACAACATCAGATAAACCAAATATGCAGAAAATTCAGATATTCAAATCAGGAATTGACGGTACCTCTGGTGTATATGATGGACTGGCAGGAGTAGAATTCACATTTAAACTGAAATCAGAAGTGGATAAAAAGGGATGGGATTCAGCAACGGTCTATGATGTTATTACAACAGACAGAAAAGGCAATGCGACCACTAAATATCTGCCTTATGGTGTGTATCTGGTAAGAGAAACAAAGACTCCAGCAGATCGTACACCGGCACCAGATTTCACTGTGTCCATCAGCAAGAACTATACCATGTACGATAAGGATGATCAGATTAAAAAGATCAATGTGAACAATGCGCCTTTATCTGCACAGGTACGTCTTGTGAAAGAAGATTATGATACAGGAAAAGCAGTCACATTAAATAGTGCCAGTTTCAAAATCAAGGATGAAAAAGGTAACTATATTGTTCAGAAGCTAGGTGGAATCAAGATTGATACCTTTACAACAAACAGCAAGAATCAGATTGTTTCCATCTTCGGAAAACAGGGAGAAGTTACGCTGCCTTTAAAACTACAATCTGGAAACTACACGATTGAAGAAATCAAACTTCCGGAAGGCTTCCTTGAACTTGAAAAACCAATTACGTTCAAGATAGAAAACATCAGGGATATGGACAAGGATGAGGATCAGGAACCCATTATCACTGTCAAAGTCAAAAACAGACAGCCAAAAGGTGAGCTGACGATTGAGAAATCAGACAAAGATACTGGAGCTCCACTGGAGAATGTTGAGTATAGCTTAACTGCTAAAAAGGACATTATCAGCATGATTGATGGTTCTACTCTTTTCAAAGCCGGTGAGATTGTATATGAAGGCGAGACAGATGCAAAAGGTACGATCGTTGTGAAAAACATCAATATGGGTGAATATCTATTGAGAGAAAAGCTGACAGTAGAAGGCTATATACTTTCAGAAGAAACACATGAGGTCACCTTTACAAAAAAGGATAACACAACGAAACTTTACAAGATTGGTGTCAATGTTACTAATATAGCACCAAAAGGAGAAATCCATTTAGTTAAGACAGATAAAGCCACATCAGAATATTTGAGTGGTGTTATTTATCAGTTGACTGCTAAAGAAGATATTGTCAGTCTTGATGGTAGAAATACTGTTCTTTATAAAGCTGGTGATCCTGTATCTGTTGATATTTCAGAAGAAGGCAGATATATGACGAATGAGAAAGGTGAAATCAATATCGCTAATCTTCCTCTTGGAAATTATGAGCTTAGAGAAGTTGAAACATTGGAAGGATACTGTGTAGATACAACGGTTTATGATATCGACTTAAGCTATGATCATAGTGAGAAAACATTGTATAGGAAAGATCTTGCAGTGACCAATATTGCCCCAAAAGGAGAAATTCATCTAGTCAAAACAGATAAGGATACCTCTGAAAATTTAAGTGGAGTCATTTATCAGTTAACTGCAAAGGAAGATATTGTGAGCTTGGATGGCAGAAACACTGTTCTTTATAAAGCAGGTGCTCCTGTATCAGTTGATATCTCAGAAGATGGAAGATACATGACGAATGAAAAGGGTGAAATCAATATTGCTGGTCTTCCATTAGGAAACTATGAATTAAAAGAAATTCAGGCGTTGGATGGATACTATGTGGATACAACGGTTTATGACATAGACCTGAGCTATGATCATAGTGATAAAACCTTGTATACTGAATCCCTAGCTGTGACAAATATGAAAACAGTCACTGAAATTTCAAAAGTGGATGCAACGGATGAGAAAGAACTGGAAGGCGCAAAGCTATCTCTGTTTGATAAAGAAGACAACCTTATTGAAGAATGGGAATCAGGAATAGAACCGCATATCATTCGAGGCTTATTGATCGGTATGGAATATCGCTTGCATGAGAATCTTGCACCGTTAGGATATGCAACAGCTTCTGATGTTACTTTCACAGTTGATGCTTCAGGAGAAACAACAAAAGTTGTGATGAAGGATGAAATAACAAAAACAGAAATACTGAAGGTGGATGCTGAAACGAAGAAATCATTAGCTGGTGCTGAATTGAAAGTGTTAGAAAAAGAAAGTGGAAAGGTCATTGATGAATGGACAAGCAGTGAAGAAATGCATTCTATTACTGGTTTACATGTAGGCGAGTCTTATGTTCTTCATGAGGAAAAATCACCTTCAGGATATCATAAAGCTAAGGATGTTGAGTTCACAGTAGCCGACAGTGGAGAAATTCTGAAAGTAGAGATGAGTGATCGTATCACAAAAATCACTGTGGAAAAACAAGATGCAGAAACTGGAGAAGCACTGGAAGGTGCTGTTCTATCCATCGTGGATAAAGAAACAGGGAAAGTAGTAGATACATGGAAATCTGGCAAGGAGCTGCATGAAATCAAAGGACTTGTTGTTGGAAAGACTTATATCTTAAAAGAGATCAGTGCACCATCCCATTATGAAAAAGCAGCGGATATTGAGTTCATAGTTAAAGAGGATGTAGATGTTCAGGAGTTGATCATGAAGGATAAGAAAACACCGCTTACAACAGTAAAGACAGGAGATGAAACCAAGGTGATACCATTAATTGCTGTGTTCCTTGGAGCAGGGATTGCAGCATTTGTATTGTTTAAAAAAGCTAAAAAAGAATAGATGCTGTGTTCAATATGGAAGGAGGTGATCATGTGTATATGAACGCAATGAAATTTATTTAGAAAATGAAAATTAAGAGGAGGTGAGAGCCTATTGAACAGCATTATCAGCTGGGTTGGTGGAAAGAAAGCATTACGTGATCTCATTTATACCAGATTCCCAGAAAATTATGATCGTTATATTGAAGTATTCGGAGGAGGAGGGTGGGTGCTATTTGGCAAGCCGCCAGATAAATTTGAAGTATACAATGACTTCAATCATAACCTAACGAATATGTTTGCGGTCATAAGGGATCAGCCACTGGCATTTATTGAAGAATTGGGATATCTACCAGAGAATGGACGATATATATTCAACTTATATAAAGACATTATCTCAAAACAGAGAATAGAAGATAAATATCTGCAGGATGAGATGAATCGTGTTCATGTGTATTTTACTGAACTGCAGGCAAATGAAATTATTGAAATCATGAGAAAGGAGCGTATTGAGAAACAGGATATAAAACTAGCTGTGGCTTTTTTTAAGTTGATCAGATATTCCTATGGATCAGGCTGTAAGACATATGGATGCCGTCCTTACGATGTAAGAAAAGCATTTCATATGGTTTGGGATGTTTCAGATCGACTTGTGAATACAATTATTGAAAATAAAGATTTTGAGGCATTGATCTGTCAGTACGACCGACCGAATGCCTTTTTTTATTGTGATCCTCCATATTATGAAACAGAAGGAATGTATGAGGTTCTGTTTACGAAAGAGGATCATATTCGCTTAAGGGATGCCCTTGCGAACATACAAGGGAGCTTTCTCTTGTCATATAACGATTGTGAATTTATTCGGGATATCTATAAAGATTTTTATATAGAAAGCTGTACTCGTGTAAATAATATGGCGCTGCGATATGACAATGAAGCAGAATTCCCTGAAGTATTGATTTCAAATTACGATGCGACAAAAAGAACTAAGTTGAGAAAGCAGTTAGGCTTGTTCGATTTAGATGTATCAGGAGAGGAAGAAGAAAATGAAAACAATGACAATTAAGATTGAAATGAATAATACGATTCAGCTGCCTGCACAAATGATAAAGCAACTGCAATTACAGGAAGGAGATGATATTGTAATCGAATATGATCCACAGAATCTTGCTAGAAGATGTTTTGTTATCCAAGAAGATTCAGAAGATCGCATGACGAAAGAAGACTATTTTTGTATTCCGATGAGATTATTCAAGAGTGCAGGGCTGATCAATCAGGATTTACAAGTGATTCTTGGTGATGAAGAACTGACGGTGACGACATCAGCTAATATCATCAAGGTGCTTCCAACAGAATATATTGAAGCACTCCTTGAGCAGCAGGTCGATATGAATCGGATCGCTGATTGTGTAGCAGAAAGGATCAATGAAAATGTGCTCGAATCAGAAGAAGAGTCAATATAAGATTCTGGATCATCAGGGACGTATATCAATCCCTCAGGAAATAAGAGAAAAGGCAGATATACATAAAGGAGATATCGTTGAGATCAAAAACAACCGCAATGGTGTTCAGATTTCAAAACTGGATATCGTAAAGCTCAATGATGAATCTATAGAATCACTAAGAAACATGGTCATTTCATCTGCAAGGAAGCTGGATAAGAAGTCACTTCTTACCTTAGCGAAGAAGCTTGTAGAAATGGCAGAAAGAACGGAGGAATATAATGAGTAGAATATTAAAGGATAAAAGAGTGAGGCTTCTGTTAATTATGATATTTCTGCTGCTGGCATTTGTGGTTTTCATGAAGCCATGCTATGCAGCAGGAGATGTATCAGGAGCGATTGAAAGCGCATGGGGCAGTGCAAAAGGACAGATAAAAAGCGTTGTCAACAATGTCGTATTCCCGGTAATCGACCTTGTATTGGCGGTGTTTTTCTTTGTTAAATTAGGCACAGCCTACTTTGATTACAGGAAAGCTGGGCAGTTTGAATGGACTGCTCCAGCAGTTCTGTTCGCCTGCCTTTGCTTCACTTTAACAGCACCAAATTATATTTGGTCGATTCTGTAGGAGGCATGATGTTATGTTTCTATGGAACTTCGTCGCAGACAAGGTGCTGGGTGGGATTATTGATTGGATCTATGAAAAGATCCTAGATGCATTAGGTGAATTTTTTGGTCTGATGGGAAATATGGGAGCAGAAATATTCAATTATAACTGGGTGAAATCCATTGTTGAAATCATGCGCCTTTTTGGATGGACACTGTTTGTGGTAGGATTGGTAGTTGCTGCCTTTGAATGTGCTTTGGAATATCAGGGCGGAAGAGGAAGCGTCAAGGATACGGCTTTGAATTATATTAAGGGGTTCATGGCTGTATCCCTTTTTACGATTGTTCCTATTAGTCTGTTCAAATTTTGTATCACCTTGCAGGTGCAGCTTACATCCGGATTATCAACATTGGTAGGTACAGACTCAATAGGTGATACTGCAAAAATGTCACTAGGATTTGTAACGGATATGGGATTGAGTGCACTGCTGGCAATCCTGATCCTCATTATGATGGGGTATGCCATTATCAAGATATTCTTTGCGAATCTAAAACGTGGCGGTATTTTATTGATTACTGTAGCAGTTGGCTCCTTGTATATGTTTTCTATTCCAAGAGGCTATACAGATGGATTTATCCAGTGGTGCAAGCAGATTATAGGTATTTGTCTAACTGCCTTTTTACAGGCAGTCATGCTGATTGCAGGACTTGGTGTGATGAAAGAAAACTGCTTGTTAGGGTTGGGACTGATTCTAAGTGCAGGAGAAATACCTAGAATAGCGGGACAGTTTGGAATGGATACAAGCACAAAGGCAAATTTAATGAGTACGATCTATGCAGCTCAGGCTGCTATGTCAATCACAAGAACAGTTGCAGGGGCGGTGAAATAAGATGCAAAGAAAATATAAGGCTTATATAAACACTATAAACTTCTCCATTGAATTAGAGGGAAAAGAACTTAGTACGTTCGTGTCTCATTTTGGAAAATTTGGAGATATTCAGGTTTATGATCAACAAAAGAATGAATGCATTCTGAATACAAAAGGTGTTATTCTTGATAGCTTCTATCCAGATATGTGCAATAGAGAAATGGCACAAAAAAGAGCTGGACATCTTACATACCTATTTGAAGATTTCAAATATCAAAAGAATTTGAAGTACCCAAGAGGAAGACTAAGATCTATATTTAAAGAAATGAGTCATCAATTATCTGAAATGAGTATGATGGAGAATCCGGTTACTGTGTGTAATCGTTGCCTTCATAAGGTCTATCCATCCTGCTTAGAGCAATACGACTATCAGTGCTTTGTACATGATGAAGACCTGTTCGAATTAGAAACTCATAAAATGGATAAGGTTGCATACTTGGATATGATGGCATTGAGAATTGGATGTCCCAGAGATCAGATTGAGGAACTGCATTGTGCATATGATGCTTATATATCAAAGGCATATCTTCATGATGCACCTGTAGAAAGTCCACTGACATTAGAGGAGTTTTATGAGGAACGTAAGCCAATACAGGAACCCACCCGCACAATGGCTTTGAAATTTTAAAGGAGGATGACACATGTATATGTATCCGGATAATCTGAAAGGAAAGCCAACCTTATGGCTCTGGTATCTAAGTGATATCGGCATCATAGGAATTGGTGCTATCTTTTCAGTCATGGCAATCACACAGGCGAATTTTTATCTCCCTGTAGCACTGGTTGCCTGTTATGCATTTTTAACCATCCGTTATCAGGACACAAGCATTTTTGATTTTCTCAAATATGCCTGTGCCTTTTTTATGATTAGCCAGCAGTATTTTCACTGGTCATTATCCACAGATGATGTGCAGATGACAGATACTGCTGCGAAAGGAGGACATCGATGAAAAAGAAAAAGAAGAAAAAACAATCCACAAGAGAATTAGTAAACACAAAGACGATCACAGACTACAGCCTGCAGCAGTATGGCGGAGATGAGATAGTCTTTTTTTTGATGGAACCGCAGAATCTCTCTGTTATGAGTAAGGAGAACATAGGAAGTAAGATCTTTGCTTTGACGAATGTGTTAAAAGGGATGGCTGATCTGGAAATGATCTGCCTGAACAGCCGAGATAACTTCGAGGAGAATAAGACATTCCTAAAAAAACGTATGGAAACAGAGGAGAATGAAAAAATCAGGCAGCTGTTGAAAAAGGATCTGCTCCATCTGGATAAGATACAGATCCAGACAGCAACCGCTCGTTTATTCCTACTGGCTGTTCGTATCAAGCCCAATGATCAGGTAGAGATCATGCAGCTGATCCATCGGATTGAAAAGCTCATCAAGCTTCAGAATCTGACAGTGAAGCGGGCAGCTAAGGATGATCTAAAAAGTATGCTGGCTGTTTACTTTGAACAGAATGTGACAACAGATCGATTTGAGGACGTAGATGGAGAGAGGTGGTATGAAGATGAGACTGTTTAAAAAGAAGCCGGTGATCAGTGAAGAAGAGGTGCATGTTCAGGAGTTCCTCGATATGGTCTCTCCCTCTGTCATACGGTTTTACAGTGAGTATTTCATATGTGGAAATACCTATCGCTGTGTATGGGCATTAAGAGAATATCCAACAGCAACCGAGGAACAGGCACTGTTGCGATACCTTGGAGAAAAGGATGGTCTGACATTACATGTTTATGCAAGGCAGGTCACACCGGCAGAGGAGAAAAAGATCATTGGTAATGCGGCAAACAAGAACCGTATGAAACAGGGAAATACGCAGGATCTACAGGAATCTATTACAGCACAAAGCAATCTGCAGGATGTGATGGATCTGATTGCGAACATGCATCGATCAAGAGAACCGCTGGTGCATTGTGCTGTTTATCTGGAACTGATGGCTGCTGATTATGAGGCATTGAAGCTGCTGCAGACAGAAACACTCACTGAGCTTGTGCGAAGCAAGCTGAATGTTGACCGATTGATCCTGCGTCAGAAAGAAGGCTTCCATGCAGTGATGCCAAGTGGAAGAGATATGTTCAAGGAACAGTTTGAACGCGTGCTGCCGGCAACCAGTGTGGCAAATCTGTTCCCATTTAATTATTCAGGAAAGACCGATCCGCATGGCATCTATCTTGGTGCTGACAAATTCGGATCAAATATCATCGTTGATTTTAATAAACGAAGTGACGATAAGACAAATGCCAACATCCTGGTATTAGGAAATTCTGGACAGGGGAAATCCTATCTTCTGAAGCTCATTCTCTGTAATTTGCGTGAACAGGGCTATAACCTGATTACCCTAGATCCAGAGCAGGAATATGAGGAATTAACCAAAAACCTTGGCGGAACTTATATTGATATGATGTCAGGTAGATACATCATCAATGTTCTGGAACCGAAGCAATGGGCAACAGAGGATGTGGAGGATGAAGCTGATAATGTGCCGAAGGCTTTCACAGAATCGACGATATTATCACAGCATATCTCATTCCTAAAGGACTTTTTCAAGACATACAAAGACTTTACTGATGAGCAGCTGGATACTTTAGAACTTATGCTGATCAAACTCTATGGTCATTTTGATATTACAGAAAAGACGGATACCAGAAAGCTGAAGCATGAAGATTTTCCAACACTGGCGGATCTCTATGACTATATCGATGAAGAATTCAAGCATTTTAAGAACGACAGCAATCGCATCTTTAAGCGAGAAACACTGCGTGAAATCCTTCTGCTTTTACATTCCATCTGTTTGGGAAGTGACAGTAAGTTCTTCAATGGACATACGAATATCACCAGCAATAAGTGTTTAACATTTGGTGTCAAAGAACTTCTGCAGGCAAACAAATCCCTCCGTAATGCATTGCTTTTCAATATTCTGTCTTTCATGTCCAATGAGCTGCTGGCACATGGCTATACGATCGCTTCTATTGATGAGCTCTATCTGTTTTTAACGAACATGACAGCAGTGGAGTACATACGAAATTTTATGAAGCGTGTTCGCAAGAAAGAGAGTGCGGTGATTCTGGCTTCACAGAATCTTGAGGACTTTAACATTGAAGGAATACGAGAACTGACAAAACCGCTGTTTTCCATACCAACGCATACCTTTCTGTTCAATGCAGGAAATACGGCAGCTCAATTTTATATTGATACGCTGCAGCTGGAGGAAAGTGAATTTGATCTGATCAAATATCCACAGCGTGGTGTGTGCTTATACAAGTGCGGGAATGAACGATACAATCTTGCAGTCCATGCACCTGAATACAAGGAAAAGCTGTTTGGTAAAAAAGGAGGAAGATGATGGAGGTAAACGGAAATGAAGGATCAGCATTTTGGAATCGAAATGGAAATGACTGGTCTGACAAGAAGATCAGCTGCAGATATCATAGCAAAGCATTTCCATAGTAGAACAGAGGTTGAAGGAGGTTATTATGGTGTTTATTCTGTGACAGATCAGGAGAATCGAAAATGGAAAGTCATGTTTGATTCCAGTATTTCAGCTTACAGAGGAAGAACGCCAGTTTATGATAGTGAATATAAAGTTGAAGTTGTCAGCCCTATCTGTGAGTATAAGGACATTGAAGACATCCAGCAGATTGCCAGAGATCTGAGAAAAGGGAACGCCAGAGTCAATAAAAGCTGTGGCATCCATATTCATATTGATGCATCAAAACACAATGCAAGAACATTGCGCAATATCACCAACATCATGTATTCAAAGGAAGATTTGATCTATAAGGCATTGCAGGTAGATGTGGCCAGAGAGAATCGTTATTGTCAGAAAGTGGATGAATCGTTTCTTAGAAAGCTGAATAATGCAAAGCCTGATAGTCTGGAGCGTGTGAAAGATATCTGGTACAACGGAGACACGTATCGAAGCAATGAACATTATGATGATTCCAGATACCATGCCTTGAATCTGCATAGTGTATTTCAAAAGGGGACGATCGAATTTCGACTGTTTAATGCCACCCTGCATGCGGGGGAAATCAAGTCCTATATCCAACTGTGTCTGGCAATCAGTCATCAGGCACTAACACAGACCAAGGCAAGCAGACGAAAGACCCAATCAACAAATGAGAAATATACGTTTCGGACTTGGCTCCTTAGACTTGGGTTAATAGGTAATGAATTTAAGACAGCACGTCTGCACCTTTTAAAGCATCTAGACGGGTGTATTGCATGGAAAGACCCAGCACAGGCGGAGGCTCAAAGAGAGCGACTAAGAGCAAAAAAAGAAGCTGAACAACAAGCAAATCAGCGACAAAGTGATGTCAATGAAACATCACAACCGACAGAAGAGGAGCAGGTCATTGGCAACGATACTCAGCAAGGCATGACAATGGGAATGTAAAGGAGATGATGAAATGAGTAAGTATTATATCGCATATGGAAGCAATCTGAACAAGGAGCAGATGAAGTACAGATGTCCGGATGCCAAGCTGGTTGGCACAGGCAGTATTCCTGATTATCAATTATTATTTCGTGGTGGAGAAAATGCAGTGGCTACGATAGAGCCTCTAAAAGGAGAGAGTGTGCAGTTTGGACTATGGGAGATCAGCGAACGGGATGAAAAAAGTCTGGATCGCTACGAAGGATTTCCAAGACTGTACTACAAGCAGTCCTTCCCTATCAAGCTGAATGGAAAGGAAGCTGAAGCAATGGCATATATCATGGATTCCAGCTATGTGATCGGATGTCCGTCAACGACCTATTATCAGACCATAGCACAGGGCTATGAGGATTGTCATCTTGATATTGATAAGCTGGCACAGGCAGCTAATAAATGTGCAGAAGCGTTTTATATACAGAGAGACATGAACGTAGATATGAGGATGAAGTAATGATTCCAGCAGCTATAAAACTGTTAAAGGCATTGCAGCTCGCAAAAAACAAAGGTGTGCAGAATATGGCAAAGAAGATCGTGATCGTTCTTGTTTCCCCTGTGGTTGCCTTTGTTTTTTTAATAGGTGGAATCTTCTGTGATGGCATCAACTTTAATCATAATCTGGTCAATGATCTGTTTAATGGGGTTCCAGTTTCCACAGCAGGGATGTCCGTAGAACAGGCTAATATGATTCAAAACATAGAAGCAGGTATCGTCCTGCTGAATCAGCAGATAGATGCAAAGAATAGTACCTTTGAGGAAGGAAAGTCACTGGATATGTATCTTGTGAAAGGATTTTATATTGGCATCATGTTTACAGATCAGTCTGTGCTTTTAGATGAAGAGGCTGCTTCAAAATGGACGGAGACTTTCATAATCACAGAAGAAAAAGACAAAGAGGAGAAGAAACAGCCAACAACAGATACAGACCTTATCTTCTCACAGTTGGAAACCGCATTTTCTATGACTCTCAAGGCTGAAACGAAAGAGTCCATGCTGAAGGTCGTCGAGGGATTGCGAGGTGGAGGAACAACCAGTGGAACTGTTACAACACTGTCTAAAAAAGATATTGAAAAGCTCATCAAGAATTTACCGAAGGATACGACCGAGCTTCGAAAGAACATCATCATACAGGCAGCGGATGCTGTTGGGAAAATCCCTTATTACTGGGGAGGAACTGCAGTGGTACCGGGTTATGATGGCAATGATTTTGGTATTCCTTATACGCCGGATGAAGCCGGTAGAGCATTGAAAGGAATGGACTGTTCTCATTTTGTGGACTGGGTGTATTGGACAGTCATGAACAACAATCTTGGTAATACGAATACAGAAGGACAGATTCGACAGTGTTCAAGAATTGATAAATCGCAGCTGCTTCCAGGTGATTTGGCATTCCTTATGGAGAATGGAGTAACCACGCATGTCGGTATTTATGCAGGAACGAATGATTCCGGCGAGGCAGTTTGGATACATGAAAATGCAGGAGATAATAATGTGTCTATGAACACAGTGTCCTATTGGAATGTCTTTTGCAGATTAAATATTATGGAAGGAAGGTAAACAATAATGATAGAAGATACAGAAAAGAATTGGGTAGATCGTTACCTGAGGTCTCATTTTTATGGATATATAGCAGGACAGTACGATAAAGGCTGTCATTTATATTTCAAGGATATTAATAATTTTATTCAGAATGTTGGAAGATTTTCTGATGTTGAGATCATGCATTATGAGGGTGAGTTGCTGTTAAATACAGCAGGCACCTATGTCGATCGAATCTGGCCAGAGCTATCATGGTATGACAGGAATGGCACTGAAACCATGGAGGCAATCAACTATATTGCAAAGAAGGTAGGCGAGCTTAGGAAACAGGATGGGCTAGCACCAGCTCCACTTCCCAAAATAAATAAGTTTATGAAGGAAGTGTTCGGGCAGGAAACAGTTGATCAGAATATGGAAATCGTGAAATGTCAGCAGGAAGCAGAAATGGAAGAGGGGGTAATGGAGATGACCATGACATGAGTCAAAAAGAAGATCCAGTAAAGGAACTGGAGAAAGCTCATCGACATTGGGAAGATATCTATGAGAATGGCTGTTTTGATCCTTCATGGCCTGATGGAACAAATCTGAATCTGGTGAGAAATCATATGTTTTATTATCAGAGGAAAATTGAAGAATTGTATGGTGATAGTGAGAAGCCAGCCGTTTATTATGAGGAAGTTCCAGATAAAGTGAATGAGGATTATATGGCAAGAAAAGATGAAATCATACAGCGTGCTGCTGAATTCTATGTAAAGTGTTCGAAAATGCAGGAGGTGCAGGATCTCCTGCAGGTAGCTGATTATCTGTCAGAAAAAGATATGAGTCAATTGAATATAGCAATCGATATTAATCGTTGTAAGAGTCTTGAAAAAGCAATCGTTGAAGATGATTATGTAACGATGAGAAACTTAAGCTGGAATGCTGAAGAAAGAATACAGGAAATCAAAGAAGCACATGAGAGACTTATAAATCGACCACAGCTTGAAGGCGAGCAGCTGTCTTTATTTGATATACAAATGTAGGAGGTGTTAACAATGTGGCCATCAAAAAAAGAAATAGATATGATTAAGGCAAAGTATCCAGAAGGAACGAGGATACGCCTGATTCATATGAATGATTCAAACCCTATATCACCGGGAACAGAAGGTTCCGTTGATTATGTTGACGATGCAGGTCATATCCAGATGAAATGGGATGATGGAAGAAGTATTGCGTTAATGGTAAAAGAAGATCAATTCGAGATCATATCACATGAACATGATAAGGAAGTTATTTATGTCGATAAGAAACGTAAAAGTGTGTTTGAGGCACTGCGAAAAGCAGATGCAGAATTTCATATCGGCGAGTTGAAGGAGCAAAACATGGGAGAGGATGTGTCTTATCATGGCTCACCAATGTATGAAACCATTACGATTATTCAAGATGGTGATCAGGAGTATCACCATACAGATTATGATACAAGGTATCAACCAAACCCAATTGAATATGTGAAAGTATCAGAATTGCAGCTTCTTAAGAGTGCAGCCATAGAACGCATACATCAAGAGATTGAGGAGCTGGAGAAACAGGTTCAGATGAAGAAACAGGAAATAGAGAATGTTCAAAATAACAGCAAAGTGATCAGTCAAATGCTGGATGAAGCTTCACAAATCATGGAAGAAACTTCATTCACAATGCAAATGAAATAACATGTTTTCCTGAGAAATATTTCGCTATAGGAAGATAAAAGTTACAGGGTGGAAAGCAGATTTGTGTGCTTTTTATGCTTTAATGATCAGTCTAAAACAAAAGAGGAGAATGATAATATGGCAAAGATGACAGAAATTAAATTGAAATATCCAATGGAGAGAACCAGAGCATTATGCTCAGTTCTTGCAAAGAAAGATACAACACTTGAAGTAGAACTGAATGAATTACTCGAGCAATTATACAAGAAGAATGTAAAGCCGGAAGTCCGAGAGTTTATAGAAGAACTGGAATCGGATGAGGAAACAAAGCGTCGTACACAAAGAAATCAGTAATCTTTTAAGAATCAAATAGCCAGATTTTAAGCGTGTCTGCCCTTTGTGCGCCTCGTGTGCGATTGTCCTAAAAAAGTGAAGGAACAATGCCTTGTCAGCTATTGAAAGGCTGTGTGGCAAAATATGAGCCAGTTTAATTGTTTGCTCTATATCATAGACATGAATATCATTGAAATTGGATGGAATATGAGCAATCAGTTGGCTGTGCGGGTTAAAGTATCGGCGTCTAAAGGCGCCGATACGAGGAACAACAGCGGGCAATGCCCACTGTTTCAAGGACTTCAAAACAAAGGCGTAGGTGGTCGTGATCTATAGGCTGAGGTTCACATCGGCGTTGGGCTTGGCGCAAGTCAGGCAAGGCAGCGAGTGTATTCGCTATTATATCGGCGTTAAGTCTGGCATTCAGGAGGAATGAGGTGAAATATGGAAGAGAAAAATAAGCAGAGAACAACGATATGGCTGTCCCCTAAAACGTTTGCATCACTGGATGAAATGGTGAAAAGAGGAAACTGCCGTAGTAGGAGTGAGCTGATTGAAAAGGCATTAAAATTCTATGATGGGTATCTTCGATCAACACAGGAGAATGAATTTCTGCCGATTGCATTGTCATCAGCAATGTCAGGTATTGTTAAGAGTAGTGAAGATCGTATCGCAAGAGTGCTGTTTAAGAATGCAGTTGAGATCGCTATGATGATGAATGTATTATCAGCTACTGCAGAAATAGATGAAGCAACACTCAAAAAGCTGAGAGCAAAATGTATAAAGGATGTGAAAGGTAGTCTGGGAAAGATCAACTTTGAAGATATCTATAAATATCAGAACACATAACTTTCTAGTAGCTATGTAAAAAAAGATGTGGTAGTGTGTGTGACTGATAAGGAGGATATCATAATGGAAGATATTTTAAGAAAACTCTATGACAGCAGTACTACACGAAAACCAAGCAACCAAGAATATTTAAGAGCAAAGCATCACGCATCCGATCTTTCAGATAAACTGATGGAGAAGTTAGAACAGCTTGGTGTAGAAGATGCGAATGATTTGATAACAGAATGGACAGATGCATGGTTTACTTTTACGAACGAAGAATTGATCCTAAGTTTTAAAAAGGGAATTGGTATTGGCTTTCAATTAAGTAATCAATTATATGAGGAGGAACAATAAAAAGATTTTTGTTAAATGAGGTATATTCATATAAAAATATGCGTATCCTTAAATATGAATATAGTTGACAATTCATATGAAGTGATGTAAACTATATTCAGTGAATGAGTTTTGGTTACTTGCGAGTGCCATGACCGGAGGAGAACCTATGCGTAGGCTCCTCTTTTATTTTGCCTAGTACTATCAAGAATTTTGTTATATAATGTAAAATATAGAATTGATAGGAGTGAGCAGATATGGTTAAGCCTTTTTTATCTTATGATCAGCAAATTAAAAAATTAAGTGTTGATAAAGAATTAACAATAAAAGATGAAAGTTTTGCAAAAGAAAAATTAAAAGAGATTGGGTATTATCATCTTATCACCGGATATAAAGATTTATTCAGAAATAAGGCTGTGAAAAAGTATAAACGTGGTGTATGTTTTGAGGATATCTATGCATTGTATGAATTTGATAAAACACTAAGAGAAATACTCTTTAAATATCTTCAGATAATAGAGTTAACATTTGCCTCACATATCTCCTACTATTTTTGTGAAAGATATGACAGTGATCAAGAAAAATATCTTGATCCAAGCAATTATAATAATACAAACAGAAATACAAATAGAATTAATATGTTGATTAGTATATTGAATGATTTAGCCAATGAAACAAGAATTTATAGTAATATCGTCTATAACAGGAACCATCACCATAATGTTCCCTTATGGATTACAATTAACCATTTAACATTTGGGAGTAAATCTAAGATGTATGAATTATTGCAGTCCCCTATGCAAGATAAAATAAGTAGTGAATATAGTGGGTTGAATACAGCAGATTTGTCACAAACTATGAAGTTCTTAACAAAATTTAGAAATATATGTGCTCATGGGAATCGTCTTTATAATTATAAATCTAACGAAGATTTACCCGATTTAAAAATGCATGAAAGATTAGAAATACCTAAACATGGGGCACAATACAAATTTGGGAAAAAAGATTTATTTGGTGTTGTTATCGCTTGCCGATATCTATTATCAAAACCTGATTTTAGAATGTTTAAAGGAGAGCTAGATAAAGCAATTACATCATATATAAATTCAACATCATTCTTAAATGAAAGTGAAATCCTTAATGAAATGGGATTTCCTTCTAATTGGAAGAAAATAAGCCGATTTCGTGATTATTAAAATACAAAATTGTATATGGATTTTGGCATTATACTATAATGTAAATATTCTATTCATGAAGAGTAATGAACTTTCAAAGTTTGTTGCTCTTTTTTTCGTTTAAAGGAGGCATGATAATATTCCACGAATCATTGTTAAAACAAAGTATCTCAAAGGAACAGCACATAAAGAATATTACGTGAAATATATCGCTACACGAGATGGTGTTGAAAAAATACAGATGAGTCATGGTGAGAAGCCGGCAACTCATAAACAGAAAAAGCTGTTAGAACAATTACTGCAGGATTATCCAGCAAGTACATCCTTGTTTGAATACGAAGACTATATGAAAGAAGCTACACGTGAAAATGCGAGTGAACTTATTTCCTCTATTATGGATCAGAATATCACGGATGTGGCAACCAAGGAAAACTATGTGGATTATATTGCAAATCGTCCTAGAGTAGAACGATTGGGAGAGCATGGGTTGTTCAGTGATGCTGGAAAGCCGATTGATCTTGAGAAGGTCGTGAAAGAGGTCGGACAACATCAGGGATATGTGTGGACACATATCATATCCTTAAAGCGTGAGGATGCAACTCGTCTTGGCTATGATAATGCAAAAAGCTGGATGGAATTATGTCGTGCAAAACGAAATGAGATAGCAGAGGCTATGCGTATTGATCCAAGCAATCTGGAATGGTATGGAGCGTTTCACAATGAAGGACATCATCCTCATATCCACATGGTAGTCTACTCAAAAAATCCTAAGCAGGGATTCGTTACAAGGGAAGGTATTAACAGAATTCGTAAAATGTTTGCTGGAGATATATTTCATCAGGATCTGATGAACATTTATAAAGATCAAACAGAGGTCAGAGATGAACTCAAGCATTATAGTCAAAAGGTTGTACAGGATATGCTGCAAGGCATCGATCAAACAGTGTGCTCTGAGAACTCTATCATTATCAACAAACTAAAAGAACTGAAAGAGTCACTGTCTAATTATCATGGAAGAATGGTGTTTGCCTATATTCCAAAGGACTCGAAACAAATCATAAATGATATTATGAGAGAACTGGAAAAAGAGGAACACGTACAGAAACTCTTTGAGGAATGGAAGCTCTATCGTCAGAGTGTACTAGAAACATACAACGATGGACTGCAGGAACAGCTTCCGCTATTAGAACAGAAGGAATTTAAAAGTATCAAGAATATGATTTTAAAGGAGGTCTCGAGCTACGATGAAAATACGGTTTCCTATGATGAACAGATCACAGATATGGAGGTTCCTGAACAAACTGTATATGTGGAAGGAGAAGAAAAAACAATTGATGATATCATTGATTCCTCAACAGAGCATACCTCACCAAAATATGTGTTGAAATGGAGCGAGAATTATAAAAAGGCATGTGAACTGTTTTATGGCTCTGATGATATACCACAGGATCTGGAACAGGCAAAAGTATTGCTGGAGACGGAATGTGAGAATCATAACGTGCTGGCATATGAACTTCTTGCCAAGCTGCTGGAAGTAAAGGATAAAGAGAACTCGGAATCCTTTCATCTTTATAATCAGGCACTTTTAGGTTCATTGGATATTCTGAATACAGATCATAGCGAATTTATACAATCCTGCCTCCAGTATAAAATAGGAAAGTTTTATTATTATGGCAAGGGCTGTGAACAGGATTATGAAAAAGCCTATAATCATTTTGATCGCAGTGACAGTGAATATGCGATGTACTGTCTTGGAACGATGTATCAAAGAGGCTACTATGTAGAACAGTCCGATACAATGGCATTTGAATACTTTGACAGATCATCACAAAAAGGAAATCCATTCGCCAGTTATGAAGTCGGTACCTATTATGCTCGTGGAACCATTTTTCCAAAGAATGAAGCTGCAGCTGATATTCATTATGAGAAAGCATATCGAAAGTTTGAAGACATGTTGAAAAAACGTGAAGATGATAATCTGCTGTATCGCCTTGGAGAAATGACTTACTATGGAAAAGGTGTTGAAAAGGATATAGAAAAGGCAAAAGAGTATCTAGAAAAAGCTGTGTCTTTTGACAATAGGAATGCCAAGTATTTATTGGCAATGATTTATCTGAAGGAATTTGATTACTCCAATATTCCTCAAGCAATAGAGTGGCTGAAGGAATCCGAAAATCCTCAGGCATTCTATACGCTGGGAAAAGCATATCTGAAAGGAATCGTGGTAGAACAGGATATAGAGAAAGCTGTTCACTATCTGACATTAAGTGCTGAGGCAAAGAATGACTATGCGATGTATTCACTCGCAAAGATCTATCTAACCAACAGCAGCTACATAGATACAAATAAAGGGGTATCCTATTTGCTTAAAGCTTCATCACTTGGTAATGAGTATGCTCAGGTCATGCTTGGTAATATCTATCTGAAAGGAGAGGTGGTAGAGAAGGATGTGGATCAAGCAGTCAGTTATCTGCAGATGGCCGCTGATAAGAATAATGCGTTTGCTCAATATATACTGGGCAAACTTTTTTTATTTGGAAAAGAGGTAGAGCAGGACAAAGAAAAAGCAAAAGCATTCTTGGAATCCTCTGCAGTGCAGGGAAACACCTATGCGCAGTATCTGCTAGAACATATGGATGATTATCAGAATCAGCCTTTGGCATTAATGACATCAAGACTGCTTCATCATATATCGAAGATATTTGCCAATACATTCCCTGACAGAAGCGGATCGCCACTTGCAGGAGTGGATAAGAAGCTGGCAAGAAAAATCAAGGAAAAGAAGATGGCGCAGGGACATAATGCGAAAGATCATGAAATCAATATGAGATAGGAGCGAATGCAATGAAACATAAAAAATATGATCTACACAAAATCAAGACTATTGGTCAGGTTAAGACCAGATCAAAGGCAGTAAAAAGAAGCACCTTTAAAAAGCGTGCATGTGAAAGGAAGAGATGACAGTTATGGCAGAATATAGAAAATATTCAGATCAGCAGAAGGCACTGGCGAACAGCATCGATCTGGTTGATTATTTAAGATCGAATGGAGAGACCCTGATTAAATCAGGGAGAGAATATCGGTGGCAGAGATATACAAGTGTTACCGTTCGGGACAACAAATGGTTCAAACATAAATCGCAGGAAGGCGGTTATCCTATTAAATTCTTAGAGGAGTTCTATGGCTACAATTACCAAGATGCTATGGAGCTCCTTTTATCTTATGCAAACGACACAGGAACACAGATAGTGTCAGAACAAGAGGAACAAAAGGAAGTCAAGCCTTTTGAACTTCCACCTAGCAATCCGGATATGAAAAAGGCATATGCATATCTGTTGAAAACAAGATATATTGATCAAGAGATCATTGATTTCTTTGTACAGCAGGGGCTTATTTATGAGGATGCAAAATATCACAATGTCGTATTTGTTGGCGCAGATGAAGATGGTATCGCAAGACATGCGCATAAGAAAAGTACATACACAAAAGGAGAACAAAGCTATCGAGGAAATGTAGAAGGCTCAGATCCACGCTATAGTTTTCATTATAAAGGAAGCAATGAGAATTTGTTTGTGTTTGAAGCCCCCATTGACATGCTTTCTTACATATCACTTACTAAGAATCACTGGCAGGAAAACAGCTATGTGGCTTTGTGTGGGCTAGGAATGCAGGCAATGGATACCATGCTGGAACAGAACCCTGATATCCGTTGCATCACACTAGCCACTGATCACGACGTTGCTGGAAGTGAAGGAGTAGAACGGATGATTGACCATCTAAAGGAGCAGGGCTATGATAATATCATCATCAAGAAACCCTTATTTAAAGATTTCAATGAAGACTTAAAGGCAAAGTATGGACTTACCCCTCAGGATGGGATTGAGAATCCGAATTATAAGATCGCAGAGGACATGATCATGGAACAGAAGAATCATTTTGATTATGCGTGTTTGGTACAGCATAAAGATCTGTCAAAAGCATTTGCAGATATGTACTATGGGTTAAATCATGAGAGCCAGAGGAACTATGCAAAGCTGAAAGAAGACTTCCAGCTGATTACGGAATGTGCTTTGAATCTGGAGCATCAGTGTTTGTATCCAGATTCAGCCTTCAATGATATGAGTGAAGCATTTGATCATCTGCAGGAAGACTATCGTTCCTACAAAGATAAAGGATCATTTAAAAAACGTATTGAATTTATCAAAAAAGCATTTCAATCTGTGAAGCTGGTCATGAATGAGAATGGCTCAAAAGCAGACCTAGGAAAAGCATATCGCAAGCTGGCGAGTGAATCCTTTATGATGATTACGGATAGTCAGCGACAGCTGATGAAGCAGCAGGGGAATGTGCAATCTCAAAAACAGGAAAACATGATAACCCAAAGAACAAGACCGCAGTCTCCTTTGATTGGTTCAGATGGAAATATTTTTAATCTTATGGGTGTGGCGACAAGATCGTTAAATGAGGCTAATAAGAATACAGAGGCTGAGGAAATGTGCGAAAGGATTATGAAATCAGGCAGCTACGAGGAAGCATTGAATATCATGATGGAATATGTAGAGCCAGTGGAAGCTCCAGAACGGGGATTGCGCGGAGGCATACAATTAATGCAATGAAGAGCAAGAGCAGATGAAGATAAGTAGTCTGCTCTTTTCTTTTTGGAGAGGAGGATATAAATGGAACCAAAAACAATGTTCATCCTGATGGGATGTTTGTTTTTTTGTCTGATCGGTCTTGCTGTGTATTTTGGTAGTAATTATAATCTGAATCATATCAAATCTAAGACTGTCGGAGACGGACAGCATGGAAATGCAAGATTTGCGACAAACAAGGAAGTCGCAGAAGCATATCGATGTGTGAACTATTGTCCACAAAAATGGAGACAGGGAAAGAATCTTCCACAGTATCAGGGATTGATTGTGGCTACGAGAGATTATCATCGTGGAGTGCATGCCTATGTAGATACAGATGATGTTCATTTAATGATGATAGGAGCTGCCGGTGTGGGTAAGACCGCTTATTTCTTGTATCCCAATCTGGAATATGCCTGTGCATCAGGTGTGAGCTTTATCACAACCGATACAAAAGGCGATTTATATAGAAATTATGGAGCAATTGCCAGAGATGATTATGGCTATCATATTGCGGTCATTGATTTGCGTAATCCAATGTCATCAGATGGAAATAACATGCTGCATCTGGTCAATAAATACATGGATATCTATAAGCAGGATCGTAGTAATGTTGCGATGAAAGCAAAAACAGAAAAGTATGCAAAGATCATTGCAAAGACGATTATATTTTCAGATGGGGCAGATGCGAGCAGCTATGGACAGAACAGCTTTTTCTATGATTCAGCAGAAGGTCTGTTAACATCCGTTATTCTCATCGTATCTGAATTTTGTCCTGCCAATCAGCGACATATCATCAGTGTGTTCAAATTGGTGCAGGATCTGCTTCAACCTTCACCTGTGAAAGGAAAAACACGCTTTCAGCTATTGCTGGAGAAACTGCCGGATGATCATAAAGCAAAATGGTTTGCCGGTTCTGCTTTGAATACTGGAGAACAGGCGATGCAGTCCGTACTATCAACGGTTCTTTCTAGACTGAATGCGTTTATCGATTCAGAAATCGAACAGATCCTATGCTTTGAAACAACAGTCGATATAGAAAAATTCTGTTCTGAGAAGTCTGCAATTTTTCTTGTCATGCCGGAGGAGGATAACACAAAGCATTTTTTGATATCTTTATTCATTCAGGAATACTATCGTGAGATATTGGCATTCGCTGATGAGCAAGGAGGAAGACTGCCCAATAAAGTGATCATGTATCTGGATGAGATTGGCACCATTCCAAAGATACAATCAGCAGAAATGATGTTCAGCGCCAGCCGTTCCAGAGGTGTCAGTATTGTAGCAATCATCCAGTCCTTGGCACAGCTGGAGAAAAACTATGGGAAAGAAGGAGCATCCATCATCGCAGATAATTGCCAAGATACTTTATTCGGTGGCTTTGCGCCAAACAGTGAAACAGCAAAAATCATGAGTGAGAATCTAGGATATAAAACTGTGTTAAGCGGTTCTGTCAGTAAAGGCAAGAATGATCCATCACAGTCATTACAGATGATACAGCGAAATCTGATGACAACGGATGAGCTGAAGGCTCTGCCAAAAGGAACCTTTGTGCTAATGAAAACTGGGACACATCCTATCAAGACAACGCTGAAGCTGTTCACAAAATGGGGTATTAAGCTGGATAAGGTATATGAGAGTGAGGAGAGAACATTGCGAACAGTAGAATACGCCAATGCTACGCAGCTGGAGGATATCATCAAAAGAGCATATGGTAGACAAGTCTATGAAGAAAATATAGATATAGAAAAGATCAAAGAGAAGATCATGAAGGGAAGTGTGAAGGTTGGATAAAGACTATATGTACTTCTATCAGAAGATATGCGCCTCTGATCTGCCGACAAATGCAGTTCATGTGTATAAGGTCTTATTACAGTATGCGAATCGAACAACATGGTGCTGTTTTCCATCAGTGCGAACAATAGCGCATGATGCGAAACTATCGGAACGGACAGTGAGAAGACAGCTCAATATTCTCGTCAGTCATGGCTATATCCTGCGTATACCACGACAGAGAGAAAATAATGGGCATACGAGCAATCTATATTTTTTAAACTAGATTTGAGTAGTGGGACAAGACTCAGATCATAGTGTCATAAGGGGACTGTCACAGTGTCATATCTGTAATTAAGTTATTTAAATACTCTATATCACAGAGAAGAATATATGTCTTCTATAAATATTTACTAATTATAATAGACCACTTGTAAATAAACCGTTCAGTTATATGTGAAGGGGAGGAGAAAGGAGGTGATTTTTAAAAGAAAACAGAAACGTATTGCTAAATTCTCAAAGTTAGTATAATGTGTTAGAAATAAAAAAAGAATAGTTACAGTTATTATTGGAGGTTATTATGGGCACAAAAGTTAAAGATTATATTGCAGCTATCAATCAAAAAAAGAAAACAGCATTATTGGAAGATCAGAAAAATTTAATTATAAACGCAGGAGAATTGCATGCAGAGTGTGGTGAGAAAAACTCACCTTCACTGATTCAGTGCTGTTCAGCAATGCGACAGTGTATGTTGACAGGTGATGAAATTATACAAAATAAAGAAAATAAGAGTGGAGCATCATCCGCATTAACTGTTTCTTATGATTTAATGAATATGCAAGAGCGAAAAAAAGCATTTCCATCTAAGAAAAGAGGAAGACCCTCTGGTATAAGCAATACTGGGCTAAATCCTAAAAAGGATACCTTTATTCTAGATGAGAATGTTGCTAATATGTGTATTGAAAATTGGATGAAGAGAAACCGTATTAAATATGAATCTTACGAAGATATATTTCTATCGAATGATGGATATGGAATATGGTTAATTATTAAATATAGGAATAAAAAAGAAAATGAGCTTTTTATTAAAGCACTTCAACTGATCGCAGAAGATACACACAAATGTACTGTTGTATTTAAAAACACAAAGAAAAGCCGACACTTCTGGAATGAAATATCTGAGGAAGTAAAAGATAGATTAAATCTAACAGCACTCTTCATAGAGAATCAGGAGACTGTACTACATATAGTATAAATGTTTCGGCATAAGTATATTAAGGTATTGAATGTCATTGATTACAGCGTTCTTATTAACATTGAAAATAATGTAAAGAATAGTTATAATAAACATATATTTTATTTACATCATACAAGAGGAGACGATCATATGTGAAGCAAAATATAAATAAACAAGCAGTCTCTTTAAGCGGAAGAATAGGAATTCTTTTCCTCGTTGCATCAAGTCTACTTGTGTTTCTTGCCTATCTGGTTGTTTCACAAAATATCAAATCTTTACTAACCGATTATACTATGATATTAGTAGAGAATATGGTTGATCAAGGTGTGACAACAGTAGAATATGAATTAGAATCCGGCAAAAATGAAGCAAATGTCGTTGCACAGAGTTTGGCGATAACAAATGATATTGATATAGCAAAAATTCCAAAGTCTTATAGGGATTCTGATTTGATTAGAATGATTTACGTACATGACGGAAAGAATACTTCTACAGATGGTAAAAAGTATGAAATACAATCCAGAAAAGATATAGTTGATGGATATGAGGGAAAAACGACAGTATATGGACCTTATTTTAATGAAAAAGATGAATTTATTATCTGTTATACAGCACCAGTCTACAAGAATAACACAATCATTGGTGTTGTAACAATTGAGAAGGATGCATATAAGTTAAGTGAGATTATTAAAGAAATACGATTTATAAATACTGGTGAATCTTATATTATAAATGCTGAAGGTACAGATATAGCAGTAAGTGATATGGAGCATGTCGATTGGGTAACTGATGAATATAATGCACATATATTGTCAGAGAATGAGCATACAGAAGAAACTCGCTCGATTATGGAGCTTGAAAAGAAGGGGTTAAGGGGTGAAAAAGGAACAGGATCTTATATTTGGAATAATGGTGAAGTATATGTAACTTATGCTCCTATACCTTCAGTTGGCTGGGTTTTATTAGGTGGGCTAAGACAGGAAGAAATAAATGCTATCACCAAATCTGTTTTATTTGATTCACTTACGAAAGGTCCCATTTTGAGCATAACTGTTATCATATTTATCATTTTGGCTTTATTGATTCTATATTGGATTATTACTAGTTTGCGTAAGAGTGCAGAAATAAATGAAAAATTAAAAATCATGGCGAAGTATGATGCCCTGACAGGTATCCTAAACAGGAATAGTTATCATGAAAGAATCGATAAACTGACTGAAGATGAAGGACTAATGACTTGTATCTATATAGATGTCAACGGTTTGCATGAAATAAATAATCATTTAGGACATCAGGCTGGTGATACAATGTTAAAGGAAATCGCAGCTTCTATACTTGATTCTTTCTCAGATAAAGATGTTTTTCGCATTGGAGGAGATGAGTTCGTAGTTTTGTGTAAAGGCTTGGGTTCCCAAGAGGTCAAGAATCGAATCCAACATATTCGTAGTAAGCTTATAAAGAAGGGGTATGAAATATCCATTGGGATTGCTTCAGCTAATTGTGATAGTAATATAAATAATATAATAAATCAGGCAGAAGAGAGAATGTATGCTGATAAAAGAGAATTCTATAGAAGTAATGGTGATGAACGTCAGATTCGTGATCTAGACTCAAAACTTGAAAGACTTTTAACAGAAAAAAAGGATGCTGATACATTTTTGACGCTTTTGGCACCCGAATTTAAAGGTGTTTATTTTGTTGATATGAGCAAAGACACCATCAGACATTTAAATATACCATCATATTTTGAAGAAATTCTAAAGGAAACTAATGAGGTATTCAGTGAAGCTCTTAAGATATACAATGAACGTATGATAAGAAAAGAGTATCAGAAAAGATTTACTTGTTTCTGTGATTTTAAGAAAATTGAAGAACGTATGGAGAATAATATTAATCCAGAGTTAACATATCAAAAAAATGATGGATCTTGGATGAAAGTCCGAGTCTTAAAGTTTAAAACATATACTAAAGCATCCCAAGAAACATTATGGTTTTTTACAAGTGCAGATGGTGGTATTTAGTCTTACAGAATAAAAGTGACAATAATCAAAAATATAAAGAGATGTTCAAATAC